>JBFJWO010000226.1:0-7974 GCA_041623575.1 Gammaproteobacteria bacterium | reverse complement strand
GACGAGCCTGCGAGCGATGGCACGCCGGACAAGGACAAGCCGCCGCCCGGCTGAGCCGCCGAACGGGCGCGCCGGTTCGGCGGCGGTGGCCGCGCTGCTCGCGCTGTCGTTCGCCCTGCCCGCGAGCGGCGGGCACGAGCAGCGACTGTCGCAGAGCCGCTCGCCCTACCTCGCCATGCACGCCGAAGACCCGGTGCACTGGCGGGACTGGACGGCCGCGGCGCTGGCCGAGGCGCGCGCCGCCAACCGCCTGATCTACATCACCAGCGGCTACTTCGCCTGCTACTGGTGCCACGTCATGCAGCGCGAGAGCTTCCGCGACCCGGCGATTGCCGCCTTCGTCAACCGTCACTTCGTGCCGGTGGTGGTCGATCGCGAACTGCACCCGGGGCTGGACCGGCGGCTGATGGCTTTCGTCGAGGACACGCGCGGTGCCGGCGGCTGGCCGCTCAACGTGTTCCTGACCCCGCAGGGCCATCCGCTCATCGGCCTCACCTACCTGCCGCCGGAGGCGTTCGGCGAGTTCCTGGCCAAGCTGCAGCGGCGCTGGAACGACGAGCCGGGGGCGCTGGCGAAGCTGGCGTCGGAGGCGGGCGCCCGGCGGCTCTCGCGCCCGGCGCAGGGCTTTTCGCCAGGGCCTTCGCCGGCGCGCCTCGCGGCGCGCCTGTTGCGCCAGGCGTTGGAGCTGGCCGACGAGTTCGACGGCGGCTTCGGCGAGCAGAGCAAGTTCCCGATGGCGCCGCAGCTGCAGGCGCTGCTCGAACTGCAGGCTCGCCGGCCGGACCCGCGGGTGCGCGAGTTCCTGCAGCTCACCTTGCGGCGAATGGCCGCCCGCGGCCTGCGCGACCTGGTCGGCGGCGGGTTCTTCCGCTACACCGTGGACCCCGGCTGGTACGAGCCGCATTTCGAGAAGATGCTCTACGACAACGCCCAGCTCGCGCACGTGTACCTGCGCGCGGCCGGAGTCCTGGACGAGCCGCGCTGGGCCGCGATCGGGCGCGACACGCTGGACTTCGTGCTGCGCGAGATGCGCCACCCCGAAGGCGGGTTCGTCGCCGCGCTCTCGGCCCTCGACCGGCGGGGACGCGAGGGCGGCTACTACCTCTGGCAGGACGAAGACCTCGAAGCCGCGCTCGGCGCCGATCGCGTTGCCGAGGCGCGTGCGGCGTGGGCGTGGCACGCCCCGTCGGCGGCCGAGATCGCCGGGCACCTGCCCGTCGCACGCGAAGACTTGGATGCCGAGGGCGTCGAACCCGCCCTGGCGGGCGCCATGCTGGCCCGCATGCGCGAGTGGCGCGCGCGCTCACGCGACCTTCCGCGCGACGGCAAGCGTCTGACCGCGTGGAACGCACTGTTGCTGAGCGCGTTGGTCGAGGGTGCGCAGCTCGACGCCGCGCGTTACGGGGCGGCGGCGGACGGGCTGCGCGATTTCCTGGTTGGCGCCGCGATCGCCGGCGATGCCGTGGTGCGGGAACCGGGCGGCGACGGCGCGGCTACCCTCGACGACTACGCCCTGCTGGCGCAGGCGCTGGCGGACTACGCGGAGTTGCGCGACAGCGACGCCGACCGGGCGCTGGCGGCCCGCACGCTCGACTGGGCCTGGCGCGATTTCCACGCCGGCGCCGGCTGGCGCTACGCGACCGACCCGTTGCTGCCCGAGGTTGCATCGCCCGCGCTGATCGACGACGCTGTGCTGCCTTCGGCGAGCGCCGTCGTGCACCGGCTGACGGCGCGCTTCGCGCACCTGCCGGTCATGGCGGCCCGGCGCGAAGCGATGGCGGCGCAGCTGCGCGACGGGCACGGGGCGATGCGCGATTCGCCCCTGTGGCATGCTTCGCACATCGTGCTGCTGCTGGACGGCGCCGGATGAGGACGGCGCGGCGACCGACGCGCAGCGCACCGCAGGTGATTTTCAACCGGAGGTAGACGACATGGCGAAAGCATCCGCGCGGCACATCCTGGTGGCGACCGAGGAAGAGTGCCTGGACCTGAAACAGCAGATCGAAGACGGCGCTGCGTTCGAGGACCTCGCGCAGCAGCACTCGCAATGCCCCTCGGGCAAGCGCGGCGGCGCGCTCGGCGAGTTCTCGCCCGGGCAGATGGTGCCCGAGTTCGACCGCGTGGTGTTCGGCGAGGCCGTCGGCGAGGTGCACGGCCCGGTGCAGACGCAGTTCGGGTTCCACCTGGTCGAGATCACCGATCGCAACGACTGAAACGCCGGGCGCCCCCCTGCCGGCGCCCGTCCAATCCGAAGGAGCCCTGCACGTGAACCCCAATCTCATCCTGCTGCGCCACGGCCAGAGCGTGTGGAACCAGGAGAACCTGTTCACCGGGTGGGTCGACGTCGACCTCTCGGCCCAGGGGACCGAAGAGGCACGTCAGGCCGGCCGCGACCTGGCGGCGGCCGGCATCGAGATCGACGTCGCCTACACCTCGGTGTTGAAACGCGCCATCCGCACCCTGTGGATCGTGCTCGACGAGATGGACCAGATGTGGGTCCCGGTGATCCGCACCTGGCAACTCAACGAGCGTCACTACGGCGCCCTGCAGGGCCTGAACAAGGCCGAGACGGCGCGCAAGTACGGCGAGGACCAGGTGCTGGTGTGGCGGCGCAGCTACGACACCCTGCCGCCCGAGTTGTCGCCCGATGAGCCGACCCACCCGTCGCGCGAGCGCCGTTACGCGAAGGTGCCCCGCGAGCGCCTGCCCGCCTGCGAATCGCTGGCCACCACGCTGGTGCGGGTGCTCGAGTACTGGGAGCGCGAGATCCGCCCGGCGCTGGCTGGCGGGCAGACCGTGCTGATCGCCGCTCACGGCAACAGCCTGCGCGCGCTGCTCAAGCACCTGAACGGGATCTCGGACGCGGAGATCACCGGGCTCAACATCCCGACCGGCATCCCGCTGCTGATGGAACTCGACGGCGCGCAGCGCGTGGTCGCGCAGCGTTACCTGGCGGACGAGGCGAAGGTCGCGGCGGCCGCCGAGGCGGTGGCCAACCAGGGCAGGAGATAGCCGCCGGCGCATTACCCCCGGCTGCTACGATGTTCCTCCGACGCCGGCCCGGGTGTAGAAGCGCCGCGGCCCGGTCGCCTTGAGGACGGCCAGCGTCAACGCTTCCTCGTCGACGTCACCCTCGGCGGACAGCAGTGTCTGCACGCGTCCCGACCCGACGCCGTCGGCGTGCTGCAGGCAGGGCGTCAGGACCTCGCCCATCGTCGACACCATGCAGCCGCTCGGGGCGACGTTGAGCACCACATCGGCGCCCCGTCGCAGCTCGATGAGGGTCTCGCCGAGGTAAGGCGCGAGCTCGCCGATCGGTCGGTGCGTGGGCAGCAGCTCGCGCGAGACCTCGACGGATCGCTCGGCTGCCGGCGGCAGGGGAATCCCGCAGGCCGCGTAGAGCGGTCGCGCCAGCACCTTGCGCAGCACGAAGCGAAACAGCTTCGCGGTACGCAGCTTCCGCCGCGCCTTGCGCAGCGGCCCGGTTTCGGCGCCCGTCTCGCCGGTGCGCGCGGCGCGCTCGCGGGAGAGCTCGATGGCGCACCGGCTGTGTTCCGCCGCCTCCTCCAGCAGGTACTCCAAGAAGCTCAGGGCGGGCGACACCTCCAGCGCGAAGCGCCGGAAACCGAGCGTCCCCAGCAGCACGCGGAATATCTCCTCGGCCTGGGAGAGGCGCATGTAACCCTCGCCCGAGATCACGATGTCGAGGGTGCCGGGCGCGCGGGCGCGGGGCGTGATCCAGGCCGCGGCGAAACGGCGCAGCGGTTTGACGAACTCGCGACCGTGCAGGCGGTGGATCCAGTAGGCGAGCGGCAGGCGTGCCCAGCCGCTCTCGCCGGCCGCACGGAGCAGCTTGCGCCCCACCCGCCCGGGGCCCGAGTAGGCGCCCAGCAGGTCGTAGATCTCGCTCTGCAGGTCGTCAAAGGCGGCGACGAAGCGTTCGAACTCCTCGTAGTCGCGGCAGGCCGCGCCGCCCTTGAAGTACAGCGCCTGCAGCAGGCCCTTGAGGATCGCGCCCTGGTAGACGCGCAGCATCACCCAGTCCTCGAAGCTGCCGCGGTAACCCTCGGATTCCTCCAGCAACAGGAACTCGAAGAGCGCGCCGGCGGGCAGGCTGTTGCACGCGCGCCCGGGCCGATGGGCGGAGGCCGAACGCCGGAAGAACAGGCGGTGCAGCCCGGGGTACTGGCCCTGGCGGCAGGGCCCCGGCCCCTGGCTGTCGACCAGGATCAGCCGGCGCTTGCCGGCCAGCAGCGGATCGCCGGCCTGTTTGCGGCGGGCGAATTCCTGCACGCCCCTGGCGAGGTCGGCGTACAGCGCCGCGAGCGGTGCGCACACTGCCTGGCCGGCCGCCTTGCGCCCGGTCTTGACCAGCGCCTGCAGGTCGTAGTCCTCGTCGAAGTTTTCGAGGCAGGTAAAGCCCGCCCCGCGAAACACCGCGGTGATGGCGCGGTTGTCGCCCATGGTCGGCAGGCAGAGCACGTCCGTCTCGCGGTCGAGCGGCTCGTGCGCGACCAGCTCGTCCAGCCGGCGCACCTCGAACGCGCCCCCGTGTGCCAGCGCCAGCGAGTCGTGAAGCCCGGACTGCAGCTGCAGGACGTAGGTGTTGACCCGGTTCTCCAGGTGCGCGAGCTCTTTCAGCACCGCATCGGAGGTGACCTGCAGAAACGGCCGTCCCTTCATGATCTCGGCCACGTAGTGCGCGATGATGCTGTCCGGTCCGCAGCTGAAGGTGGAGATCTGCACCACCGCCAGCAGGTCGCCGGCGGGGTCTGTCTCGATGCGGCGGAACGCGGCGCGCAGGCGCGGGTGGCGCAACCGGCGGTGCAGGTCGCGCTGCGCGACGCCCTGCAGCAGCGTCAGGATGACATGCGGGTTGCGCCAGTACAGGGTGGCGAACTCGGGGTCGAGATCGACGTCCAGCACGTAGGACGGGATCACCGTCATCCGGCGTTCGCGCAGCAGGCGGCGGATGTGACTGTCGTAGATCCCGGGGTTCAGCACGTACTCCCGCCCCACCACCAGGGCGACGCGATCGCCGGCCTCCAGCGCCTGCTCCATGATCTCGGCGGCGAGCTCGGCGGCGTCGTGACGCAACCGCCGGTGGTCCTCCAGCGCGCGTTCGATGACCCGCTGCAGCGTCGCCGCATCCGGGTGCAGGTCGTAGCGGGCGAACACCGGCCGCAGTCGGCCGAGGAGCTGGTCGCACAGCGCGCCGGCGTCGAGCCGCTCGATCGCGAGATTGAAGAGATGGAAGCGCGCCTCGGGATGGGTCTCCCGGGCCAGGTTCACGGCCACCGCGACGCCGCCCTGGTTGGTGGTGCAGGTAAGGCCGCTGCTGGCGCCGTCGGTGGGCAGGCGCTCGATCTGGGCGGCGAGGATCACCCCGTGGGGCTCGCTCGCCAGGCGCCGGTACTGCCCGACGGCCCCCATCTGGGGCGCGCAGCAATCGATGTTGAACTGTGGCTGGGCGTCGCGCAGATCGCTGTCGCGCACGTTGTCCACGTGCACCGGCAGGCCGAGGCCCGCGAACACCCGGGACAGGAAGTAGGCCCACTCCGAGACCGCGAAGCTGCGCGGAATCACCAGGCGCCGCGGGTCGTCGCTGCGCGGGTGGTGAGCGTCGATGAAGTCCCACAGTTCCTGGTAGGCGTCGCGGGGCTGGCGCGCCGGCTTCTGTCCCTTGCGCGAAATGCGTTCGTTGATGGCGCTGCAGCCACCGACGGTGAAGGCGATCTTGCGACCGTCCTCGCCCTGCCAGCGCAGCGCACAGCGGTTGCAGCGTGCCTGCGGGTCGCCGCACACCGCGCCCTTGCACTGGATGACGCGTTTCTCGAAACGCGCTTCGAGCAGCGTGCCGGGGGCGATGCTCTCGGCTCCGGCCGGCGCCGACCGGCAGAGGCTGCGAATCAGGCCGAGGCAGGCGCGGTGCCCCGGGTGCTCGGGCACCAGCGCGTAGGCCGGCGAGCCGAGGTGCTCCTGCAGCCGGTGGGTGACGGCGAGCGCGAGCGGGTCGGACAACATCGTCTGCCCGTGCAGCAGCACCACGGCGTTGGCGGGCAGCTCGAGTTGCCGCCACAGGGTTCGAGCCATGTTTTCCACGATCGCCCAGTTCGCCGAGGCCAGAATCTCGTCCCTCGGCACGCCGCGGGCCTGCAGCTTGCTCGCGTTCTCCATCAGGAACACCGCACAGGTCGCGTTGATGGCGAGGGCGCGCGGTGCGGCGTCGGCCCGCGCCTGCGCCTCGGCGACGCTCGGCAGCCCGAACATCGTGCTCAGCGTGTCCATCAGGCTGCCGGTGCCCGCCGAGCACTTGGTGTTCATGGCGTTGTCGAACAACTCGCCGGCGTCGAGCGCGATGGTGGAGACCTTGGTGTCCTCGCCGCCGATGTCCACCAGCACGCAGAGCTCGCGGTTGACGCCCTCCACCCCGTGGCTCGCGAGCCACTCGACGTGGCGTCGCGCGACGTCGATCGAGCCGCGCGCGTGCGCGTAGTTCTCCACCAGCACGCTGATGCGACCCGCCAGCGACGGGTAGATCCGCGCGAGTGCCTGCTGGACCTGGTAGCGCGCCGAGCCGGTGATGCCGATGCCGCGCAAGGCCAGCGACCCGGGCGCCACCTGTTGCAGGCCGCGAAAGATCTGTTTCACCGTCTCGATGGTGTCCCCGGCGTTGCTGCGGGCATCGAAGAACAGCGCTGTGCCGGTATCGGCGTCGGCCACGACGACCTTGGCCATGGTCGAACCCACGTCCAGCGCGAGCAGCAGCGGGCGGCGACCGAGCGCCTCGACGAGGTTCCCGGGCGCGATCTCGGCGCTCGCCCGGCGGAACCGGTGGCTCGCCTCGTAGCGCCGGCGCAACTCGCCGAAGGACGGATAGGTCTCGAGGGCCGGCGGCGAGCTGAGGCGGAGGTCGGGCTGCGCGAGGCTGGCCGTGCCGGTGGCGCCGACCAGCGCCTGCAGCGAGCGCAGCACCTGGGTGTTCTCGGGGTCGAATTCGAATGCCGCGACACCGCGCTCGCGCAGGATGTCCACGGCGCAATCGCGCGCGTACTGCCAGCGGAAGATCCGCCCGCACAGGCGTACCTTGTCGAAGCCCTCCGGCAGCTTGGACACCGTTTTCAGGACCTCGGACTTGAGCGTCGTCGCCAGCGCGCAGTCGAGCGGGATGCCCTGGTTCTTGTCCGAGATCGTCGCCGAGGTGCTGAAGACGCCGCAGCGGTCTACGCGCACGGCCGTGTCCGCGCGTCGCGCCCGGCCGGCTTCACCGAGATAGGACGCGAGCAGGCTGTCGACCTCGGTATGCGGCACCGCGAGCTTGTGCAGGACGCGATCGAGGTTGATCCCCGAGCCCGCCCCGCACCGCGGGTTGGTGATCAGGAGGTCGTCGCGCAGCTGCCCGCTGCGCTCGACGCCGACCAGCAGATAGCCCGACGCTGACAGATCGACGATCGCATAGGCGGCACAGTCGGCGTTCTCGGGCAGACCGATCAGGTCCTGTGCGGCGAGCCAGAAGGCCGCCGCCGGCAGCACCTGCGTGCCGCCGCCCAGCCGTTCGCGCACGGCGCCGGCGAGCTTGCCGGTGATGACGACGCGCGCGGGTTCGTGCGCGGCGGCGCCGTCGCGCCGACTCGTGCCCAGCAGCTCGCCCAGATCGCTGTTGCTCGCCACCACCCGATCGCTCAGCGGCGAGCCGTCGTCGTCGCAGGTGCGCAGCCGAAAGTGGCGTGTGCCGGCGTCGATGAGCAACAGCCCCGCCGCGCCGGGCTGGCGCCCCGGTTCGGGGCCGTCGTCGGGCGGCGAACGGCGGGCGACGGATTCCGTCGCGTCGAGCATCGGTTCCCGTGCCATGGTGTCTGGCCTGCTCGTGTTCTTGCGTACACCGTGCAACAGCGACGCTCAGGTGCGTTGATCCCGGTCAGGCCATGGAGTGTCGCGGCCGCGGGTGGCCGGCGCCGCGCCGCGGCTTCCGAT
>JBFJWO010000225.1:0-8034 GCA_041623575.1 Gammaproteobacteria bacterium | reverse complement strand
GTTGAGGCAGGGAGTGGACAGCGACTGGTGCAGGAAGTAGCGCGCGTCTTCGGCCAGCAGCTCACGGGTTTCGGCGTCGAGGTGACGCTCCTGCCAGGCTTCGCGCCGCGGCGAGGTGTTGGTGTCGCCCTCGCCGGGCGGCAGTGGATCGTTCATGCCTGCCTCCCCGCCCCCCCGCGCTGCGTCGCTCAGCGAGGCTGCAGCCGGTTCCTGACGATATAGGACACGCCGCGCGACCAGGACTTGTCCGTATTACCCCGGATGTCGACGCTGTAGGCGCGGCGCTCGCGAGTGGCGGTGTCGCGCACGTAGAGGTTGATGTTGAGGATCAGGTTGCTGACCTTCTGCACGGTGCCGGAGATCGCCAGTTCCGCGTTCAGCGAATGCGCGATGTCGGCCTCGCAGCCGTTGCAGCCGTGCAGGTAACCGGCCGCCTCGATCGCGGCCCTTGCCGGCGCGGTGTCGACCAGCCGGTAGCGGCCGGTCTCGCGCAGCTTGCTGCGCAGCAGGTCGCTGATCAGCTGCAGGCGTTGCTGCTCGAGCGGGTTGGCGCCGCTCACTTCTCCCTCGAGGCTGGAGTCGATGAGCTCGAAATCGAACACCGCGGCGCTCCTGACGCCGTCGGCGGCGCTCGCGGTGCCGGCAACGCCGAGTGCGACGACAAGCAGCGCCAGCACCCGACGCAACGTGCGGCCCGGTTGAGTGACTGTCACGCGATCGCCTCCGTTGCCGCTGGTGCGGGCCGTGGTCTCGGGCCGCCTGTTATACCCGCCCGCCCGGAGCGAGTCCAATGCGCGAGCGCCAACCCGCGGGAGACTGTCGTTGCCTACCTGCTAGAATAGCCCGGCGGCGCGAACCGGCGCATTCGAGCGGGTTGCACATCACGCCGGCGCCTCGCCCGCACGACGTACTTGCACTCCAATAACACCCGATCGCCGGGAGGCACTTCGTTGTTGCGCAAGATCATTGCCGTTTTCGCGGCCTGCCTGGCGGCCGTGTCGCCGCTTCGCGCGCCGGCGCAGGCCGACGAGGCGGCCGTGCTCGACGTCGCGGTCCTGACACAGGGCGTCGAGCCGCGCCCGGCGTTGTCCAACCTGGTGTTGCCGCCGCCCGACAGCGGTCTGCTGGGTGCGCGACTGGCGATCGCCGACAACAACACCACCGGGCGGTTCATGAAGCAGCGCTTCGAAGTGCACGAAGCGGTCATCGAGTGGAACGGGGACGCGGTGGCCGCGTTCCGCCGGCTCGCGGCACGGGGCTACCGGTTCTTCGTGGTGAACGTCTCGGCCGACGCGCTGCTCGCCATCGCCGACCTGCCCGAGGCCCGCGACGTCCTGATCTTCAACGCCGGCGCGCCCGACGATCGCCTGCGGGTCGACGACTGCCGCCCGAACGTGTTGCACACCTTGCCCAGCCGGGCCATGTCGACCGACGCCCTGGCGCAGTACCTGGCCTGGAAACGCTGGCGAAACTGGTTCCTCGTCGTGGGCCGCCGGCCGGGGGACCGGCGCTACGCCGAGGCGGTGAAGCGGGCGGCAAGGCGCTTCGGCGCCCGGATCGTCGCGGAGAAGTCCTGGGACTACGGGCCGGACGCCCGGCGCACGGCGCAGGCGGAGGTGCCCGTGTTCACCCAGGAGGTCGACTACGACGTGCTGTTCGTCGCCGACGAGATCGGCGAGTTCGGCGAGTACCTGATGTACCGGACCTGGACGCCGCGTCTCGTGGTCGGCACCCAGGGGCTGGTCGCCACCACCTGGACGCCGGTGCACGAGCAGTGGGGCGCGGCGCAACTGCAGAGCCGCTTCGTGAAGGCCTACGGGCGGTCGATGAACGGGCTCGACTACACGGTGTGGCTGGCGGTACGCGCGCTCGGCGAGGGCGCGACGCGCTCGCGCTCGACCGCGTTCGAGGCTGTCGCCGCCTACCTCGGCGACGAGCGTTTCGGGCTCGCGGGGTTCAAGGGACAGAAGCTCACGTTCCGGCGCTGGAACGGCCAGTTGCGCCAGCCCGTCCTGCTGGCCACGCCGCCCTCGATCGTGTCGGTGTCGCCGCAGCCGGCGTTTCTGCACGAGCGCTCGTACCTCGATACCCTGGGCTACGACGAGCCGGAGTCGAACTGCCGCCTGGCCGCGCAGGCACCGGCCTGGCAACGCTGAGCAGAAAAGAGGAGAAATCGATGCGACTGCCACACCTGGCCATCGCCGCGCTCGGGCTGCTTGCCGCAGCCGCGCAGGCCGCCACCGTGTATGTCTCCAACGAGAAGGACAACACCATCAGCGTCATCGACGCGGACAGCTTCGCGGTCACCGCGACCGTGCCGGTGGGCCAGCGACCGCGCGGCATCGCGCTGAGCCACGACAAGCGCCTGCTCTACATCTGCACCAGCGACTCGGAGCACATCGAGGTGCTGGACCTGGAGACGCTGAAGGTCGTAAAGACCCTGCCGTCCGGCCCGGACCCGGAACTGCTCGCGCTGCACCCGAGCGGCAACCCGCTCTACGTCGCCAACGAAGACGACAACATGGTCACCGTGGTGGACGTCGAAAAAGGTGTCGTGATCACCGAGACGCCGGTCGGCGTGGAACCGGAGGGCATGGGCATCAGCCCGGACGGCAAGGTGCTGGTCAACACCTCCGAGACGACCAACATGGCGCACTTCATCGACACCGCCACTTACCAGATCTTCGACAACGTGCTGGTCGATGCCCGCCCGCGGGTCGCGGAGTTCACCGCCGACGGCAAGCTGGTGTGGGTCTCCTCGGAGATCGGCGGCACGGTGAGCGTGATCGACGTCGCGACCCGCGAAGTGCGGGCCAGGATCGGCTTCGAGATCGCAGGAATCCGTGCCGAATCGATCCAGCCGGTGGGTGTGAAGATCACCGCCGACGGCGCGCTTGCGTTCGTCGCGCTGGGGCCGGCCAACCGCGTGGCGGTGATCGACGCGAGGACCTACGAGGTGAAGAAGTACCTGCTGGTCGGCCAGCGCGTGTGGAACCTGGCGCTCACCCCCGACGAGCGCCTGTTGTTCACCACCAACGGGGTCAGCAACGACGTGTCGGTGATCGACGTGGGGCGGCTGAAGACGGTGAAGTCGATCACGGTGGGGCGTTTTCCGTGGGGCGTGGTCGTGCGGTGAAACCGCGCGCTCGTTCGGTCATGCCCGGCACCGAGCCCCCGCCCGGCGCCTCGCCGGCGTCGACCGGGACGCGGCCCGATGCCGAGGCCCCGGCGCTTGCGGTGGAAGGGGTCGGGCACCGTTTCGGCGCGGCGCGGGTGCTCGAGGACGTGTCGTTCGCGATCTACCCCGGCGAGTTCGCGGTGTTGCTCGGGCTCAACGGCGCCGGCAAGACCACGATGTTCTCGCTGGTGACCCGCTTCTACGACAACCGCGAGGGCCGGATCGCGATCTTCGGGCTCGACGTGCGCGACAACCCTTCGCGCGCCCTGGCCCGCATCGGCGTCGTGTTCCAGCAGCCGGCGATCGATCTCGACCTGTCGGTGATCCAGAACCTGCGCTACCACGCCTCGCTGCACGGCATGGACCGGCGCACGGCCCGGCTGCGGATCGAATCGGAACTCGCACGGCTCGGCATGCTCGAGCGCGCGCACGAGAAGGTGCGCCAGTTGAGCGGCGGCCTGCGCCGGCGCGTCGAGATCGCGCGCGCGTTGGTCCACGAACCGCGCCTGCTGCTGCTCGACGAGCCGACCGTGGGCCTCGACATCGAAAGCCGCCAGGCGATCGTCTCGCATGTCCGCGCGTTGTGCGACGAACGCGGCATGGCGGTGCTGTGGGCCACCCACCTCATCGACGAGGTGACGCCCGACGACCAGGTGATCGTCCTGCACCGCGGCAAGGTGCGGGCGTTCGGCGGCTGTGCCGAGGTCGTGCGCGATGCCGGGGCGGCGAACGTCGGTGAGGCGTTCGCGCGACTCACCGAAGGGACCAGGCCGTGACGCCCGCCCAGTACCTGCGCTGCCTCGAGGGAATCGCCTGGCGTGAGGCGCTGCGTTTCCTGCACCAACGCGAACGCTTCGTGGCCGCGCTGGTGCGCCCGCTGGTGTGGCTGTTCATCTTCGCTGCCGGTTTCCGCTCGGTGCTGGGCGTGTCCATCATCCCGCCCTACGAGACCTACGTGCTCTACGAGGTCTACATCACCCCCGGCCTGATCGGCATGATCCAGTTGTTCAACGGCATGCAGAGCTCGCTCGCGATGGTCTACGACCGCGAGATGGGCAGCATGAAGACCTTGCTGGTGAGCCCGCTGCCGCGCTGGTACCTGCTGGTGTGCAAGCTGCTGGCCGGGGTGCTGGTGTCGGTTTTCCAGGTCTACGCGTTCCTGCTGATCGCGCTGCTGTGGGAGATCGAGATGCCGCCCGTCGGCTACCTGGCCGTGTTGCCGGCGCTGCTCCTGTCCGGGCTGATGCTGGGCGCGCTCGGCATGCTGTTGTCGTCCGCGGTACGGCAGCTGGAGAACTTCGCCGGCGTCATGAACTTCGTCATCTTCCCGATGTTCTTCGCCTCCTCCACGCTCTACCCGTTGTGGAAAATGAAGGAGTCGAGTGTGCTGCTGTACAATATCTGCGCTTTCAACCCGTTCACCCACGCCGTCGAACTCATCCGTTTCGCGCTGTACGGGCAGCTCAACGTCTATTCGCTGGTGTACGTGCTCGGTTCGACCGCGCTGTTCCTGGGGCTGGCTATCTATGGCTACAACCCGTCGAAAGGGCTCATCACTCGCAAGGCGGGCGCGCCGGCGTAGCATTGCGCTGGGGCTGTGCGCTGCGATCGCGTCGGGCGCGCTGCTCGCGGCCGGCGAGGATCCGGACTGGCCGTGCGTGCAGCGTTTGGTACCGCAGCTCTCGGCCGCCGCCGTCTGGGACGGGCCGCCGCTGGCCGAGCCCGGGGCGGACTCGCCCGGTGAGGCGGCGATCGCCGAGCTGGCGAGCAAGGTCGCCGCGCGCGGCACCCCGCTGGACACCGCCGAGCAGGCCATCGTCACCTACGCCGAGAGCCTCGGTGCCGAGCGCGACGCGCGGCTCACGGCGCTGTTCGCGGCCGTGTTCGTCACCGTCGACCGCGACCGCGCCGAGCTCATCTCGGGCATCAAGCGCTACGCCCGGGGCCAGCGCCGGCTGGCGGCAAGGATTCGCGAAACGACGGCGGAGCTGGGCGGCGACACCGTGACCGCTGCACGGCGGCGCGAGCTCCAGGAACGCCGCGCCTGGGACACGCGTATCTTCGAGGAGCGCCAGACGTCGCTGCAGGCGCTGTGCGATCAGCCGGTGCTGCTGGAGCAACGGCTGTTCCGCCTGGCGCAGACGATCAGGGCCAACATGGACTCGTAGCGGCCGCGCCGCGGGCGCCCGGCTCAGGGTCGAATCAGCTCGCCGCGCTCGTCGAGCAAGGGGGTCCCGAAGCGGTGGTGGATGGCGCGAATGTCGGCCTCGCGGGTCGCGATGAATTCGTTCAGCCGCAGCTTCCACTCGGGTTCGTTGAACCTTATGCCCATCGAGAAACGGTACTGCAGCCGGGGCCATCCGGACGGCGCGCGCAGCGGCTCGAGGGTGTAGGCACCGCCCAGGCGCCTGGCGTGGTAACCCGCGATCGGTCCCCACAGGAACGCCACGTCGATCTCGCGCTCGGCGAGGTGCTGCATCATGTCGTGGGCCGGCGAGTTGAAGCGGGTGTCGATCGTGAGATGGTACGGCCGTACGCGATCCATCAGGCCGTGCTCGGCGAGCAGGCTGGCGGGCGGCGTGCCGGCGATCACGCCGAGGCGCAGCTCGCGCAGCTGCGGGTCGCCGGCGTCACGCGCGGTGATACCGGCATCCGAGCGGTAGACCATCACGTAGGTCGAGCGGTAATAGGGGTTGGTGTTCTGCACCATCTCGTTGCCGCTCGGCACGCCGATGATCACGTCGCAGCGCCGGGCACGCAGCGTCTGGCGGATGAAGCCGGTGGCCTGCGGGTACCAGGTGTAGCGCAGCGGCAGCCCGAGGTCGGCGGCCAGGAGCTCGGCGATGGCGTTCTCGAAGCCCTCGCCCGCCTCGTTGGAGAACGGCAGGTTGTGCGGGTCGGCGCAGACCCGGAGCGCGGACTCGTCCACCACCTCGGGGGTGGTCTGGGCGAGCGCCTCCGGCACCGCAAGCAGCGTTGCAGCCAGCGCAAGACACAGCGCCGCGGCGCCTCGCGCGGGCCTGTCCAGGTCGCGGGCACGCGGTTGCCGCTCGCGCGCCGGGTGTGCACAACGGGCCACGGCCTGCTCCATCGCCCGCCCGCTACGGCCGCGCCGTCCCCTTGGGCAGACGCTGCGGGCGCCCGCGCCCCAGCGCGCCGTTTGCCCGGGCCTTGAGGTAGGCATAGATGTCGTCGAGGTTCTCGGCGACGTCGGGGTTGTTGCCGAAGGCCGGCATCACGAAGGTGGTGCCGCCGCGCTCCGTGGTTCGCCCCGCCGCCACCGTGACGATGAAGTCGGTGTACGACAGGCGGGCGAGGCTCTCGACGAGGTTCGGTGCGAGCGAACTGCCGAGCGCGTCCGGTCCGTGGCAGACGTGACACGCACTGTGGAACCTGCGGAACCCGTTGTAGGTGCCGAAGTCGACCTTGCCGTCGATCATGAAGTACGGCTCGTTCTCCCAGCCCTCCCACTTCTCCGCCGCCGGCGCCGTGCCGGCGACGCTGAGCAGGGCGCCGAGCACCGCAGCGCGCAGCCAGGGCCGGCCGCGCGCGTGCTCATCGAGTCTCATTGGTGTGTCTCTCCGCAGTGCTGTGTGGGCCGCCGCGGCAGGCGGCGGGCCCCGATCCGAGCGAAAAAACCCGGCATCCGAACGGATGCCGGGTCGCGTTGCATCGGCAGTGCGTGCCGATCAGGGTCCGCCGTCAGTTGGGCAGCGTGAACACCGTCAGCACGCCGCCGAGCTGGGTGTAGCTGTTGAGCGCCTTGTAGGCACCCACCGCGCCCAGGCCTTCGGTGTCACCGGTCAGGCCCGCCGCCAGGCCGATGCCGGCCCAGCCGCCGATCCCGGAGAGGATGGCGATGTGCTGCTTGCCGCGGTGCATGTAGGTGGTGACGTTGCCGATGATCCCGGACGGGGTCTTGTAACGGTACAGCTCCTGCCCGGTGTGCGCGTCCACGGCCTTGAGGTAGCCCTCGAGGGTGCCGTAGAAAACCACGTCGCCGGCGGTCGCCAGGGCACCGCTCCACACCGAGAACGGCTCGGGATTCGACCACACGATCTCGCCCTTGCTGGCATCCCAGGCGATGAAGTTGCCGAGGTGCGTGCCGCCTGGGGCGGGATACATGCTGAGCGTGGCACCGACGTAGGGCTGGCCCGCGGTGTAGGAGACGCGGAACGGCTCGTAGTCCATGCACACGTGGTTGGTCGGCACGTAGAACAGCTTGGTCCGCGGCGAGTAGGCCGCCGGCTGCTGGTCCTTGGAACCGAGCGCGGCCGGGCACACGCCGGTGGTGTTCACGTCTTCGCCGTTGTGATCGGTGCTGTAGCGGGCGACCACCTGCGGGCGCCCGGTGCGCATGTCGACGTGGGTCGCCCAGTTGACGGACGGGTCGTACTTCTCCGCCACCAGCAGCTCGCCGGTCACGCGATCCAGCGTGTAGCCGAAGCCGTTGCGGTCGAAATGCACCAGCGCCTTGCGGGTACGGCCCTGGATCGGCAGGTCGGCGAGGATCATCTCGTTGACGCCGTCGTAGTCCCACTCGTCGTGCGGGGTCATCTGGTAGACCCACTTGGCCATGCCGGTGTCGGCGTCGCGCGCGAAGATGGCCATGGACCAGCGGTTGTCGCCCGGGCGCTGCTTGGGGTTCCAGGTGCTCGGGTTCCCGGTGCCGTAGTAGACCAGGTTGAGATCCGGGTCGTAGGAGTACCAGCCCCAGGTGGTGCCGCCGCCGATCTTCCACTGGTCACCTTGCCAGGTGTTGATGCCGGAGTCCTTGCCGACCGGCTGGCCGAGATGGGTGGTCTTGACCGGGTCCATGAGCGTGTCGGAGTCCGGCCCCATGGAATAGGCGCGCC
>JBFJWO010000224.1:0-8117 GCA_041623575.1 Gammaproteobacteria bacterium | reverse complement strand
GTCGACACCATCCTGCGGCGCATGCCCGACTACGTACGCTACATCACCCCGCAGTTCTCGCTGAGCGACATCAACTTCCAGCGCGTGCCGACCGTGGACACCTCCAATCCCTTCATCGCCCGTGACGTGCCGAGCGCCGACGAGAGTTTCGTGGTGATCCGGTTTCGCAACCCCAAGCGCTTCAACGTGAACTTTCCCTACCTGCTGACGATGCTGCACGACTCGTTCATGTCGCGCGCCAACACCATCGTCGTGCCCGGCGGCAAGATGGCGCTGGCGATGGAGCTGGTGCTGACCCCGATCATGCGCGAGATGGTCACCCTGTCACGCGACCTGCGACAGCAAGGCTCCCACTGACACACCTGCCCCGGCTGGGCGCGCCTGTGGGCGCGCGGCCTGCAAGTCGCTATCATCGGGGTCCGCAGCGCAAAGGAACCCCCGGGCACATGCAATACCGCAAGCTGGGCGATACCGACCTCGACGTCAGCCTGATCTGCCTCGGCACCATGACCTACGGGCAGCAGAACGACGAACGCGATGCCCACGCGCAACTGGACCTCGCGCTCGAACGCGGCGTGAACTTCATCGACACCGCGGAGCTCTACGCCTCGCCGACCACCGCCGAGACCCAGGGGCTGACCGAGCGCTACATCGGCAGCTGGCTGGCCAACAGGGCGGACCGCGACCAGCTCGTGATCGCCTCCAAGGTGTGCGGGCCGCGCTGGCCGAAGTGGATACGCAACGGGCCCAAGCTCACGCCGAAACACATCCACCAGGCCATCGACGCGAGCCTCGAGCGCCTGCGCACCGATTACGTCGATCTCTACCAGGTGCACTGGCCGGCCCGGGCCACCAATTATTTCGGACGCCTCGGCTACGAGCACAAGCCGCAGGAAACGGGCACGCCCGTCGAGGAGACGTTGGGCGCGCTGGCCGACGTGGTGCGCGCCGGCAAGGCGCGTTACATCGGCCTGTCGAACGAAACCCCGTGGGGGGTGATGGAGTACCTGCGCCTTGCCGAGCGCAAAGGCTACCCGCGGGTGCAGAGCATCCAGAACCCCTACAACCTGCTGAACCGCACCTTCGAGGTGGGCCTCGCGGAAATGGCCTGCCGCGAGCAGGTCGGCCTGCTCGCCTACTCGCCGCTCGGCTTCGGCGTGCTGAGCGGCAAGTACGCCGGCGGGCGCCGGCCCGAGGGCGCGCGCCTCACGCTCTACGGCGACTACTACCCGCGCTACGTGACCCCGCTGGCGGTCGAGCGTACCGAGCAGTACCTCGCGCTCGCCCGCGAGCACGGCCTGAGCCCCGCCGCGATGGCACTCGCCTACGTCAACTCACGCCCGTTCGTGACCGCCAACATCATCGGCGCGACCACGCTGGAGCAACTGGCCGAGAACATCGACAGCGTCGACCTGACCCTGGACGAGGAGGTGCTGGCCGGGATCGAGGAGATCCACCAGGGGCACCCCAACCCCTGCCCGTGAGGCGGCGCCGGCCTCAGTAAGGAAACCGGTCCAGGCAGGTGATCTCGGCCATGCGCGATTCGATCCACGCCTCGGCTTCGGTATTGATCTCCTTGACCGTCTTGCCGCGCGTCTCGATCGCCGGTCCGACGTGCATCTGGATCTCCCCCGGCCACTTGATCAGGCTGTGGCGCGGCCAGTACTCGCCGGCGTTGTGCGCGATCGGCACCACGGGCGCGCCGGAACTCTGCGCGAGCACCGCGCCGCCGAGCTTGTAACGCACCCGCGCCCCGGGCCGCACACGCGTGCCTTCGGGGAACACCACTACCCACATGCCGCGGGCCAGTCGCTCGCTGCCCTGTTCGACCATCTGCTGCACCGCTTCGCGCCCGGCGCCGCGATCGATGGCGATGGAGTTCATCGCCGCCAGCCCCCAGCCGAACAGCGGTATGCGCAGCAACTCGCGCTTGAGCACCCACACAAGTTGGGTGGGCGCCAGCACCACGTTGAGTGCCATGGTCTCCCAGGTCGACTGGTGCTTGCAGAAGATCACCGCGCCGCCGGACGGCAACGGTGCCTCGAAATGCACCCGGTAGCGCAGCCCGCAGAGCAGGCGCAGCGCGCCGAGGTTGAGATGCGTCCACGAGCGCACGATGGCGTGGCGGTAGCTCATGGGGAACACCACGCTGGCGCTCACGATCAGCCCGTACACCGTGACCGAGAGCGTGAACGGCACCCACCACGCCAGGGCCCGCAGGCGCAGCAACGGCTTGCAGTAACGTCGCGACCTGCCCTCAGCCATTGGCGAGGAAGTCGTCCACGAACGCGGCGAGGTCGTCGAACACCGGTACCGCTTCGCGCAGCCTGCGCTCGGTCCACGCGCCCTTGCCCGTGCGCACCAGCACCGGGTCGGCGCCGGCCGCGCGGGCCGCTTCGATGTCGCTGTCGCTGTCGCCTACGAACGGCACGCCGGTCAGGTCGGTACGCAGTCGGCGTGCGACGTCCTGCAACATGCCCGGCGCGGGCTTGCGAAACGGGCTCGCGCTGTCCGGGCCGTCGGGGCAGTAGAAAACCGCATCGACCTGCCCGCCGACCTGCGCGAGCAGACGGTCCATGCGCACGTGCATGGCATGCAGGTCGTCGATGTCCAGCAAGCCGCGCGCGATGCCCGACTGGTTGGTGCACACCACCACCCGGCAGCCCGCCTGGTTGAGCCGCGCGATGGCCTCCAGGCTGCCACGGATCGGGCGCCACTGCTCGGCGCTGCGGATGAACGCTTCGGAGTCTTCGTTGACGACCCCGTCGCGATCGAGCAGCACCAGTCTCACGCGCGCACCTCCGCGGCCGGCAGCAGGCCGATGTCGGCAACTTCCAGGAACAGCGCGCTCAGGCGCGCCAGCAACGCGATACGGTTGGCGCGCAAGCCCGGGTCCTCCGCCATCACCAGCACGTGCTCGAAGAACTCGTCCACCGGCTCGCGCAACGCCGCCATGCCGGCGAGGGCGCCGGTGTAGTCTTGCTCGCTCAGGCGCGGCGCCGCCTCGCCCTCGGCGGCGAGCAAGGCTTCGTAGAGGGCCTGCTCGGCCGGCTCGCGCAAGGCTTGCTCGCTCACCGGCTGCTGCATCTCGGGGGCCTGGCGCAGGATGTTGCGGATACGTTTGTTGGCGGCCGCGAGGCTCGACGCCTGCGGCAGCGCGGAGAAGGCCACCACGGCCTGCAGGCGGCGGTGGAAGTCGGCGGGCCGCACGGGCCGGCGGGCCAGCACCGCGTCGAAATGCGCCGCGCCTACCGTGTCGTCGAGGCTGTAGGCACGCAGGCGCTCCATCATGAAGTCGAAGATCTGCTCGGCGAGATCGTCGGGCGCACTCACCGGCTGCGCCGCCACCGCCTCGCGCAGCAGCGCGAGCAGGTCGAGCGGCAGGTCGTGCTCGATCAGGATACGCAGCACCCCGAGCGCCGCCCGGCGCAGCCCGTAAGGGTCGCGCACCCCGCTCGGTTTCTGGCCGATGGCGAAAATGCCCGCCAGGGTGTCGAGACGTTCGGCGAGCGCCAGCGCGCGCCCGATCGCGCTGCCGGGCAGGGCGTCGCCCGCGAAGCGCGGCAGGTATTGCTCCTCCAGGGCCAGCGCGACGTCCTCCGCTTCGCCGTCGTGCAGCGCATAGTAACGGCCCATCGTGCCCTGCAGCTCGGGGAACTCGCCGACCATCTCGGTGAGCAGGTCGCACTTCGCGAGCACGGCCGCGCGCTGCAGCGCATCCGCCTCGGCGCCGGTACCGGGTGCGAGACTCGCGGCGAGCGCCGCGACCCGCTCGCTCTTGGCCTGCAGGGTCCCGAGCTCGCGCTGGAAAACGATGCCGGCCAGCCCCGCGGCCCGCGCCTCCAGGGGCTGCTTGCGATCGGTGTCCCAGAAGAACGCCGCGTCCGCCAGGCGCGGGCGCACCACCCGTTCGTTGCCCGCGCGCACGCGCTCCGGCTCGCGGCTGTCCAGGTTGGAAATGGTGATGAAGCGCGCGAGCAGCCGGCCGTCGGCGTCGCTCAGCGGGAAATACTTCTGGTTGCCGCGCATGGTGCTGATCAGGGCCTCGGGCGGCACCCGCAGGTACTCCTCCTCGAACTCGCCGACGACCGCGACCGGCCATTCGACGAGCGCCGTGACCTCGTCGAGCAACGCGTCGGTGCCGAGCGCTTTCGCCCCGAGGTCGCGTGCGTGCTGCTCGACCTGCTCGCGGATACGCTCGCGGCGCCGCTCGAAGTCGACTATCACGTGCCCCTGCTCGAGCAGCAGCCGCTCGTAGTCCCCGGCGTCGGCGATCGTCAGCGCGGCGGGCGCGTGGAAGCGATGCCCGCGGGTGCTGTTGCCGGCGGTGAGGCCGAGGACCTCGGCGGCCACCGTGTGCCCGTCGAGCATCAGCACGACCCAGTGCACCGGGCGCACGAACTCCGTGTCGAGGTCCGCCCAGCGCATGCGCTTGGGCACGGGCAGACGCGCCAGCGCGCGGTTCAGGACCTCGGGGACGATCTCCTGCGCAGCACGCCCCGGGTGCACGGCGCGATAGACCAGCCACTCGCCCTTGTCGGTCTCGCGGCGCTCGAGTTCGTCGACCGCCACGCCGCACGAACGCGCGAACCCCTCGGCGGCGCGGGTGGGCTTGCCGTCGGCGTCGAACGCCGCGCCGAGCGCGGGGCCCTTGCGCTCCTGGCGCTGATCCGCCTGGCGCAGCGGTACGCCTCGGGCGAGCACGGCGAGGCGTCGGGGCGATGCCAGCGCGCGCGCCTCCACCGCGGCGATGCCCTCGTGCTCGAGGCCCTCGGCGACACCGTCGCGCAACGCCAGCGAGAGCGTTCGCAGGGCCTTCGGCGGCAACTCCTCGGTGCCGATCTCGATCAGCAGGGTGGCGGTGCTCGCGCCGCTCTCGGGTGCCGCGGCGGTCTTCGCGCGAGTCCTGCTCACGCCGATCGGGCCACGGCGGACGGGGCCTGCAGCAGCGGAAAGCCCAGCGCCTCGCGTCGTTCGTAGTAGGCCTGGGCGGTGGCACGCGCGAGTTCGCGCACGCGCAGGATGAAGCGCTGGCGCTCGGTGACCGAGATCGCGTGGCGCGCATCGAGCAGGTTGAAGGTGTGCGAGGCTTTCAGCACCTGCTCGTAGGCCGGCAGCGGCAGGCCGGCTTCGACCAGTGCCCGGCATTGCGCCTCGCAGGCGTCGAACCAGTCGAACAGCGGGCCGGTCTCGGCGAGCTCGAAGTTGAACCGCGACTGCTCGACTTCGTGCTGGTGGAACACATCCCCGTAGGAGACCCTGCGCCGCCCGCCGCCGGGTGCCGGCCCCTCGGCCCAGGTCAGGTCGAAAATGCTGTCCACGCCCTGCAGGTACATGGCGATGCGTTCGAGCCCGTAGGCGATCTCGCCGCTCACCGGGCGGCAGTCGAGCCCGCCGACCTGCTGGAAATAGGTGAACTGGGTGATCTCCATGCCGTTCAGCCACACTTCCCAGCCGAGCCCCCAGGCGCCCAGCGTCGGCGACTCCCAGTTGTCTTCGACGAAACGGATGTCGTGGACCAGCGCGTCGAGGCCGAGCGCGGCGAGCGAGCCGAGGTAGATCTCCTGGATCTCCAGCGGCGAGGGCTTGAGCAGCACCTGGAACTGGTAGTAGTGCTGCAGGCGATTGGGGTTGTCGCCGTAGCGCCCGTCCGCCGGGCGGCGCGAGGCCTGCACGTACGCCGCGTGCCAGGGCTCCGGGCCGATCGCGCGCAGGAAGGTGGCCGGGTGATTGGTGCCGGCACCCACCTCCATGTCGTGCGACTGCAGGATCACGCACCCCTGCGCGGACCAGTACTGCTCGAGTGCCTGGATCAGGCCCTGGAAGGTCTGCGGCGTTGCTGTGCTCACGGCTGGTCCGTCCGATGAATCAAAGCGGGCAAGTATAACAACCGGGCGGCGGGCCTCTGCTAGAATGAGCGGTTTCCGCCGGCCGTGGGTCGTCGATGACAGCCGTGACACAGCCGAACCCGAGCGCGCCGAGTCCCGCGACCCCGAATGCCCGCGTGGCCACGGGCCTCGGCCGCGCCCCGCGCGCCGTGGCGCTCATCTCCGGCGGGCTCGACTCGATGCTTGCCGCGCGCACCGTGCAGCGCCAGGGCGTGCACGTCGAGGGCATCAACTTCTTCACCGGTTTCTGCGTGGAAGGCCACACCCAGGGCATCCGCCAGCGCGAGGACCTGCCGCCGAAACGCAACAACGCGTTGTGGGTGGCCGAGCAACTGGGCATCAGGCTGCACATCGTCGACGTCGTCGAAGCCTACCGCGACGTGGTGCTGAACCCGCGCCACGGCTACGGCAGCCACCTCAATCCCTGCCTCGACTGCAAGGTCTTCATGGTCGGGCGCGCCCACCGGTGGATGCTCGAGCACGGGTTCGATTTCATCGTCACCGGCGAGGTCATCGGGCAGCGCCCCAAGTCGCAGCGCAAGGCGACCATGCCGTTGATCGCCGACGAGTCGGGGGCCGGCGAGCGCCTGCTGCGCCCGCTCAGCGCGCACAACCTCGAGCCCACCCTGCCCGAGCGCGAAGGCTGGGTCGTGCGCGAGGCCCTGCACGGCTTCACGGGACGCTCACGCAAGCCGCAGATCGCGCTGGCCGCAGAGTTCGGCTTCAGCGATTTCGCTCAGCCCGCCGGCGGCTGCTGCTTCCTCACCGACCCGAACTACTCGCGCAAGCTGCGCGACCTCTGGGGCCACCGCCAGAACCGCCGCTACGAACTCGACGACCTCATCCTGCTCAAGGTCGGGCGGCACCTGCGGCCGCGGCCGCACTTCAAGGTCATCGTGGCACGCGAGGCGGGCGAGTCGCGGTTTCTCGAGGGCTACCGCAGCGAGTTCACGCACCTGCGCATCCTGAGCCACTCGGGTCCGCTGGCCTTGATCGAGGGCGAGGTGGACGACGACGACCTGCGCCTGGCCGCCGCGGTGGTGGCGCGCTTCGGGCAGGGGCGCGAGGCCGACGAGGCGGTGCTCGAAGTGCGCCGGCCCGGGGACGAGCCGCGCACACTGCGGGTGCGCCCGCTGCGCCCGGAGGAGATCCCGCTCGACTGGTACCTGTAGCGGTGCCGGAGCGCGCAATGCATCACGAACTCGACGCCCGCCGCCTGCTGTGCCCGATGCCGGTGATCCGCACCCAGCAGCGGATTGCCGCCCTGCACCGGGGCGACACGCTGACCGTCGCCGCGACCGACCCCGGGGCACTCAGCGACATTCCGGCGTGGTGCCGGGTACACGGCCACGAGGTGTGCGAGGCGTGGCGGGAAGCGGGCGAGGTGTACGTGCGCATTCGCGTGGCCGGCGACTGAAGCCCGCGCACCGCTATCGGGCGCTACCGGCCTGCGATGCCCTATAATGGTGCGTTCGCGGAAGAGCCAGCCACGTAACTTATTGATTAAAGAGATTATATTGCCCGGGAGTAGTGGCACGCATTCTGCTCCGGGTGTTTCGGTTCATGAACATGCATGCGCGTCGAGAGTGCGCGCGTCCGCTTTTTCGGATTGGAGGATCAAATGGCAGTTTCCGACGTTTTGAACAAGATCAAAGAGGACGGCGTCAAGTTCGTCGACTTCCGCTTTACCGACACCCGCGGCAAGGAGCAGCACGTCACCGTGCCGAGTCACTCGATCGACGAGGACGTGTTCGAAGAGGGCAAGATGTTCGACGGCTCGTCCATCGCCGGCTGGAAGGGCATCAACGAGTCGGACATGATCCTGATGCCGGAGGCGGCCACCGCGGTCATGGACCCGTTCTCCGACGAGCCGACGCTCAACATCCGCTGCGACGTGATCGAGCCGTCGAACATGCAGGGCTACGAGCGCGACCCGCGCTCGCTCGCCAAGCGGGCCGAAGCCTACATGCAGTCCACGGGCATCGCCGACACCGCCTATTTCGGCCCGGAGCCCGAGTTCTTCGTGTTCGACCACGTGACCTGGTCGGACAGCATCAACGGCGCCTCCTACAAGGTGGAATCCGAAGAGGGCGACTGGAACTCCGGTAACGAGTACGACGAAGGCAACATCGGCCACCGCCCGGGTGTGAAAGGCGGCTACTTCCCGGTGCCGCCGGTCGACTCGCTGCACGACCTGCGCTCGGCCATGTGCCAGACCATGGAGGAGAT
>JBFJWO010000223.1:0-8132 GCA_041623575.1 Gammaproteobacteria bacterium | reverse complement strand
TTGACGAACAGCAGGCGCAGGAAATGATAGATCTCGGTCATCGTCGCGACCGTGCTCTTGCGCCCGCCGCGGCTGGTGCGCTGCTCGATGGCGACGGTCGGGGGAATCCCGAAGATGGCGTCCACCTCCGGGCGTGCCGCCGGCTGCACGAACTGCCGTGCATAGGCGTTCAATGATTCCAGGTAGCGGCGCTGGCCCTCGGCGAACAGGATGTCGAACGCCACCGTGCTCTTGCCCGAGCCCGAGACCCCGGTGATCGTGGTGAAGCGCCCGCGCGGGATGTCGATGTCGACGTTGCGCAGGTTGTGCTCGCGCGCGTTGTGGATGCGGATCTCCTGCGCGCCGTTGCGTTGTGCGCCCGGGCGTTTGCGCGGCGCCGGCAGCGGTGCCGGGGTGGCGGCTTCGGCCAGCGCGCGCCCGGTATGGCTCGCGGTGCAGCGCGCCAGCGCTGCCGGGCTGCCGCTGAACAGCAGTTCGCCGCCGCGGTCGCCGCCTTCCGGGCCGAGGTCGAGCACCCAGTCGGCGGCCGCGATCACGTCCAGGTTGTGCTCGATGACCAGCAGCGAGTGACCGCTGGCGAGCAGCGCGCGAAACGCCTGCAGCAACGTGGCGATGTCGGAGAAATGCAACCCGGTGGTCGGTTCGTCGAACAGGAACAGGCTGCCCGGGTCGTCGTCGGATCGCCGCGCGCCGGTGCTCGAACGCCGTGCGCCGGCCTTGGCCAGGTGCCCGGCGAGCTTCAGCCGTTGCGCCTCGCCGCCGGAGAGCGTCGGTACCGGCTGGCCCATCGCGAGATAACCCAGCCCGACGTCGAGCAGTGGCTGCAAGGCCTGGCGTACCGCCGGGTGGGCGGCGAAAAACGCCAGCGCCTCGGCCACGGTCATGGCGAGCACGCCGGCGATCGAGCGCGCCGTCGCGTCCGCCCCCGGGAGCTCGACTTCCAGCACTTCGCCGCGGTAGCGGCGCCCGTCGCAATCCGGGCAGCGCAGGTAGACGTCGCTCAGGAACTGCATCTCGATGTGCTCGAAGCCGTTGCCGCTGCAGGTCGGGCAGCGCCCGTCGCCGGCGTTGAAGCTGAAGGTGCCCGGGGTGTAGCCGCGGCTCTGCGCCTCGGGCGTCGCGGCGAAGGCGTGACGGATCGCGCCGAGCGCACCGACGTAGCTCGCCGGGTTGGAGCGGGTGGTCTTGCCGATCGGGGTCTGGTCGACCAGCACCACGTCGGCGAGCCGTCGCTGGCCGCGCACGGAACGGTGTTGCCCGGGCGGTTCGCCGGGGCGCCCGAAGTGCTTGCGCAGGGCACGGTAGATCACGCTCTCGACCAGGGTGGATTTGCCCGAGCCGCTGACCCCGGTGACGCACACCAGGCGCTGCAGCGGGATGTCGACGTCGAGGTCCTTCAGGTTGTGCTCGCGCGCGCCGCGCACCTTCAGCCAATGCGCGGCCGCGGGCGGGTTCGGGTCGGGCGCCCGCGCGGTGACCCGGCGCCGGCCGGACAGGTACTGGCCGGTCAGCGACGCACGGGCCCGCAGCAACGCCCGGGGCGTGCCGAAGAAGACCACTTCGCCGCCGGCGGCCCCCGGCCCCGGGCCGAGATCGAGGATGCGGTCGGCGGCGCGCATGATCGCGGCGTCGTGCTCCACCACGAGCAGCGAGTTGCCGGCGTCGCGCAGGCGTCGCAGCACGGCGATCACCCGGTCGATGTCGCGCGCGTGCAACCCGATGCTCGGCTCGTCGAGGACGAACAGGGTGTTGACCAGCGAGGTGCCGAGCGCCGTGGTCAGGTTGATCCGCTGCACCTCGCCGCCGGACAGGGTGCGCGACTGGCGGTCCAGGGTCAGGTAGCCGAGCCCCACCTCGACGAGGTAGCGCAGGCGGGCGCGGATCTCGCCCAGCAGCAGCTCGGTGGCCTCGTCGAGCGGCGCCGGCAGCTGCAGCCCCTCGAAGAACCGCGCGCAGTCGCGGATCGGCAGGCACACCACGTCGTGCAGGTTGAGCCCGGGCAGCGCGGCCAGCCGCCGCTTCGGGTAGCTCGCGCCGTAGGGCCGGCTGCGCCGCGCCGGTTCGAGCACCGCGTCGGCTTCGGCGCGCGTGCCGAGCCGCCAGTTCAGCGCGGCCGCTTTCAGGCGCGTGCCGCGACACGCCGGGCAGGTCTCGTAGCTGCGGTACTTCGACAACAACACCCGCACGTGCATCTTGTAGGCGCGCGACTCCAGCCAGTCGAAGAAGCGCCGCGCCCCGTACCACACGCCGTCCTCCCAGTCGCCCTCGCCTTCGATCACCCAGTTGCGCTGCGCGGCGCTCAGCTTGCGCCAGGGTGTGTCGAGCGGCACGCCGTCGCGGCGCGCGTAGCGTTCGAGGTCGCGCTGGCAGCCGCGGTAACTCTTGCTCTGCCAGGGTTTGACGGCGCCGCCGGCGAGGCTCTTGCCGGCGTCGGGTACGACCAGGTCGTAGTCGATGCCCATGCTCCGCCCGAAGCCACGGCAGGTCGGGCAGGCGCCGACCGGCGAGTTGAACGAGAACGCGTTGGGGATCGGCTGCTGGTAGTCGATGTCGCAGCGCGCGCAGTGCAGGCCCGCGGAGAAAGCGAGCGCCCCGTTCACTTCGCGCGACTCGTCCAGCGTGTAGACCGTGGTCTTGCCCTGCCCGTGCTTGCACGCCGCCTCGAGCGCCTCGACCACCCGGGCCCGGTTGCGCTCCGTCAGGCGCAGGCGGTCCTGCACGACCTCGATGCGCTGCGCCTCGCGCGAGTGGATGCGCGTGTAACCCTGCTGGGCGAGATAGCCGAGCACTTCCTCGTCGCTGAAGTTGCCCGGCACGTCGATGCGGAAGGTCACCAGCACGGGTGCCTGTGCCCGCTCGGCCAGCAGGGTCGCGGCGATGTCCTGCGGCGTTTCGCGGCGCACCGGCTCGGCACAGCGCTCGCAGTGCAGGCGCGCGGTGCGGGCGAAGGCGAGCTTCAGGTGGTCGGTCAGCTCGGTCATGGTGCCGACCGTCGAGCGCGAGGTGCGCACCGGGTTGGTCTGGTCGATGGCGATGGCCGGCGGGATACCGTCGATGCGCTCGGCCTGCGGCTTGTCCATGCGGTCGAGGAACTGGCGGGCGTACGGCGAGAACGTCTCGACGTAGCGGCGCTGCCCTTCGGAATAGATCGTGTCGAAGGCGAGCGAGGACTTGCCCGAGCCGCTGACGCCGGTCACCACCACGAGTTCGCCGAGCGGCACCTCGAGGTCGAGGTTCTTCAGGTTGTTCTGGCTGGCGCCGGCGATGCGAATCGCCGGGCGCCGGCGCCGGTGTCCGTCGGTCATCGGGTTGGGTATCTGGCTGAGACAGGCCGGCGGGATTTTTTCAGGATGTCGCGCCGCGCGCCAGTCGCGAAGCGAATTTTCCGGGTGTTGCGTGGCGCGGCGGGCGGTGCGGTGGACAAGGGCGGGGCGCCCACGGGAGGGCGAACGGGGCGGGCGAATCGTAGCCAGGCGGGAACCGCCGGGGTATGCTGCGCGGCGATGGTCACGGGATCTGGACATCGAGACGCGACCCGCACCCGCCGCGGCGGCGGCAGCCGGGCGTGAGCGCGCGGCGCGTGCCCAACCAGCGCGCGGTGAGCCTGCGAGAGCAGGTGGAGCGTGGCGTGCCGAACCAGCGCGCGGTGAGCCTGCGAGAGCAGGTGGAGCGTATCGTGCCCAACTGGGAATCCTGGTACCCCAGCCTGTTCCACGCCGCCGAGGACCTCGGGCTGATCCGTGCCCGGGTGTGTTCGCCCGGATCGCTGCTGCTGTCCACGCGTCACGCCAGCGTGCAGTCCGCCGCGCTCGCCGCCCATCGCCGCAAGTGGAACGCGGAGGAGTGAGCGAGGCTTGACCCGAAGCCCGACCGCCCGCCCCGACCTGCGCGGCCGCTGAGCCGCCGACGCAACCGGGCGTGTCCCTGCACGCACCCGACACCCGTACCGCCTTCGTCTTCGACCTGGCCGGGGTGTTGCTCCGATGGGAGCCGCTCGCGCTCTACCGCGACGTCTTCGAGGGCGACGAGGCCGCCGCGCAGGACTTCCTGGCGCGGGTCATGAACGAGTCGGTGCAGCGCGAGATCAGTGCCGGGCGGCCGGCTGCCGAGGTGCTGCGCGAGGTCGCGGCGAGGCACCCGGCGCAGCGGGCGGCGATCGAGGCCTGGCAGACGCGCTGGCACGAGATGCTGCCGGGTGCGATCGACGGCGCGGTAGCGGTGCTCGGCGAGCTACGCGAGCGCGGTTACCGCACGTTCGCGCTGGGCAACTGGGCGCGCGAGGAGTTCGCCCTGGCGGGCGCGCGTTTCGATTTCCTCGCCGGCTTCGACGACGTGCTGTTGTCCGGCGATTGCGGCATGCTCAAGCCCGACCCGGGCATCTTTCGGCTCGCCACGCAGCGTTTCGGCCTGGATCCCGGCCGCACCGTTTTCATCGACGACCGCGCGGACAACGCGGCGGCGGCGGTTGCCTGCGGCTGGAACGCGCTGATCTTCGAGGACCCGCGCCGCCTCTACCTGGTATTGATGGACTACGGCCTGCTCTGAGCAGGGCCCGGCGCGGCTACACCAGCGCCGGGTCGAGCGCCAGCACCGACTCGGAGCCTTCGCGCATGGTACGCAGCAGCGCCGGGGCGTCGATCAGGTCGTGGCTGGCGAAGAACTCGGCGGTGGCGAGCTTGGCCTTGCAGAATGCCGCGTCGCCTTCGCCCGCCTGCAGCCGGCGCCGGGCCGCCAGCGCGGCGCGCGCCATCAGCCAGCCGCCGGTGACCACGCCGAGCAGGTTCAACATGCCGACCGAGGCCGCGGCCGGCAGGCGCGGGTCGCGCTGCGCCGCCTCGAGGAGCCACTCGCGCGCCGCCTCCGCCGCGTCCAGCCCCTCCAGCAATGTCGCGCGTATGCGCTCCAGCGACGGGTCTCCCGCGGCGCCCAGCTCGTTGTCCAGCGAGCGCATGGTCTTCAGAAACTGCTGCAGGGCCGCGCCGCCGTCGCGCAGTATCTTGCGCCCCACCAGGTCGCCGGCCTGGATCCCGGTGGTGCCTTCGTAGATGGTGGTGATGCGCGCGTCGCGCAGGTGTTGCGCCGCGCCGGTCTCCTCGATGAACCCCATGCCGCCGTGCACCTGCACCCCGAGCGAGGCGATCTCCACGCCGACCTCGGTGCTCCAGCCCTTGACGATCGGGATCAGCAGGTCGAGCAGGGCCTGCTGGCGCTGGCGCTCGCCGGGGTCGGCGGTGCGCAGCGCCTTGTCGAACACGCCGCCGGCGAAATAGGCGAGCGCCCGCATCGCTTCGGTGCGCGAGCGCATGCTCATCAGCATCCGGCGCACGTCCGGGTGGTGCACGATGGGGTTGCGCTCGCCGGGCGCGGCACCGATCGCCTGCCCCTGGACGCGTTCGCGGGCGAAACCTCGGGCCTGCTGGTAGGCCCGCTCGGCGATGCCGACGCCCTGCAGCCCGACCGAGTGGCGCGCCAGGTTCATCATGCTGAACATGTACACCAGGCCCTGGTTCTCCTCGCCCACCAGGTAACCGATCGCGCCGCCGCCGTCACCATAGGACATCACCGCGGTGGGGCTGGCATGGATGCCGAGCTTGTGCTCGAGCGAGACGCACCGCAGGTCGTTGCGCTCGCCGAGGCTGCCGTCGTCGTTGACCAGGAACTTGGGCACGATGAACAGCGAGATGCCCTTCACCCCGGGCGGCGCGTCGGGGGTGCGTGCCAGCACCAGGTGGATGATGTTCTCGGTCAACTCGTGCTCGCCGTAGGTGATGTAGATCTTCTGCCCGCTGATGCGGTAGTGGTCGTCTTCGCGGACCGCGCGGGTGCGCACGGCGCCCAGGTCCGAGCCGGCCTGTGGCTCGGTGAGGTTCATGGTGCCGGTCCACTCGCCGGACACCATGTTGGGCAGGTATTTCTCTTTCTGCGCCTGTGAGCCGTGCAGCTGCAGCGCGTGCACCGCGCCCTGGGTCAGCAGCGGGCACAGGCCGAACGCCATGTTGCTCGCGCACCACATCTCCTGCACCGCGGTCGACAACAGCCAGGGCAGGCCCTGGCCGCCGAACTCGGGCTCGAACCCGAGGCTGTTCCAGCCGCCGTCGACGAACTTGCGGTAGGCCTCGTGCCAGCCGTCCGGGGTGTGCACCACGCCGTCTTCGAGGCGCGAGCCCTGTTGATCGCCGCTGTGGTTCAGCGGCCCGAGCACCGCCTGCGCGAGCTTGCCCGCCTCTTCCAGCACGGCGTGCACCAGGTCCGGCGTGGCCTCCTCGAAACCCTCCAGGGAGGCGACGCCTTCGAGGTCGGCGAGTTCGCTGAGGACGAACTCCATTTCCGCCAGCGGCGCGTGATAGTCGGTCATGATCTACTCCTGCACAGGTACCGGCGCAACGCCACGCGTGGGCGCGCCGTGGTTCGTCGCCCCCGCCGGCGACCAGCGAACGGTGTGGGCGGTCAGGGGTTGGCCGGTCGCGTCGCGCTCGGCCTGCGGCAGCACGTCCAGCGACGGCCACAAGCCGCTCGCCAGGGCGTCCGCATAGCCGCCGGCGAGACCCCGGTCGAGCATTCTACGGCGCGCGCCTCGATGATCGTAGTCGAGCGCCCGGTGGCGGAACACCAGGCCGGCGGGGTCCTGCTCGACGGTGCTGTACCAGACCCGCGGGGTGCCGTCGTTGGCGGGCATGCCGAGCACGCCCGGGTTGTGCCAGACGCGCGCGCCGAGGTCGCGCGTGAAGGGCAGCCCGCAGTGGCCCGCCACCACCACGTCCGCCTCGTCGGGCACCTCCGCGGCCAGTTCCGCCGCCGGGGTCGAGGCAAACAGGAACCGGTTGTTGCTGGAACGCCCGGCGTGCAGCGCCTGCCAGCGCCGCCCGCCCCACGCCCAGGCCAGCGACGCCGGCAGCGCGCGCATCCATTCGCGCGACGCCGCATCGAGCGCGGAGCGCGCGAACCCGTACCATTGCGCCGAGAGCGCGTCGCAGGCGCTGCCCGGCTCGAACCCGCAGCCGCAGTCCGCGGCGCCGGCGCCGAGCGACGCTTCGCAGTTGCCCTGCACCACGGCGATGTTGCGCTCGCGCACGAGGTCGGCGACGGCCTGCGGGTCGGCGCAGTAGGCCGCCAGATCGCCGGTGCAGAGCAGGTTGCGATCCGGGATGGCGAGCCGTTCGGCCCGCGCCAGCACCGCCCGCAGCGCTTCGAGGTTGCCGTAAGGGCCGCCGAACAACAGCAGCGGGCGCTCCGGCAGGGGAGTGAACGGGTCGTACATCGCTGCTCGCCTTGCTCGTATAATCCGCGCCGTTTGACGAACCGGCGCCATGGTCGGGCATGCGGGGGAACTCCCGCAACCCGCGCGGGGCGCCATCGCCACCGGGCGCTCGGCGTCACCCGGGCGGCCCGCGCCGCGGGCCGCCGAGGGCCGAACACCACGAGGACCGCAGATCCGCGACATGCGCCACGAGTATTTCGCAACCGCGCTGCCGGGTGCCGGCGACGATGTCGCGGTGCGCCTGCACTATACCGAGTGGGGCGACCCCGGCAACCCGCGCGTATTGGCGTGCGCCCACGGTCTGACCCGCAACGCCCGCGATTTCGACTACCTGGCCCGCGCGCTGGCCGGCGAGTTGCGCGTCGCCTGCCTCGACTTTCCCGGCCGCGGCGCGAGCGACTGGCTGGCCGACAGTGCCCTGTACTCGGTCCCCGTCTATGCCGCCCTCGGCGCCGCGTGGCTTGCGCGCCTCGGCGGTGGCGAAACCCATTGGCTCGGCACCTCGATGGGCGGCCTGGTGGGCCTGTGCCTGGCTGCACAGCCCGGCCACGGCCTGCGTTCCATGCTCCTGAACGACGTCGGCCCCGAAGTGCCGGCCGACGCGCTGCGGCGCATCGGCGACTACCTGGGCACCGAATACCGCTTCGGGAGCCTGCAGGCGCTCGAGACCCATCTGCGCCTGGTGCACGCGCCGTTCGGGCCACTCGAGGACGCACACTGGCGCCATCTCGCCGAGCACAGCCACCGGCGCCTCGACGACGGCGGCTTCACGTTTCACTACGACCCGCGGATCGCCGCCGCGTTCCAGGCCGCGGGCGAGCAGGGGGTCGACCTGTGGCCGCAGTGGAGGGCGCTGGACGTCCCGACGCTGTTG
>JBFJWO010000222.1:0-8179 GCA_041623575.1 Gammaproteobacteria bacterium | reverse complement strand
GGGTTGCTGGTGCTGGCCGCGGGGCTTGCGGCCAGCACCAGCGCCAGCGTCTGGGGGCGCTGGTCCGACGCCTCGAGCCGCAAGGTGCTGGCCGCCGCCGGCGCGCTCGCCGCCGTCACCGGGCTGGCCGCGGCCGGCGTCGCGCTGGCCTCGCCGCCCGTCGGCCCCTCGCTGGCGTACGCCTTCGGCGCGTTCTATTTCCTGCTCTCGATCGCCCACACCGGCGTACGGCTCGGGCGCAAGACCCACCTGGTGGACATGGCCGGCAGCGAGCGGCGGGCCAGCTATGTGGCGGTGAGCAACACCCTCATCGGCATCGTCCTGCTGCTCGGCAGCCTGGCCGGGCTGCTGGCCGAGGCGGCGGGCGCGGCCGTGGTGGTGCTGCTGTTCGCGCTGCTGGCCGGGTCGGGCGCGCTGGCCGCGCTGGCGCTGGACGAAGTCCAGGCCTGAGCCCGCGACGGCCGGACCGCGCCCGGCGCAGCCCGCCAGGGTCGCTTCAGACCGGCGGTGCCCTGCCGATAGCCCTGCGAACCGACCCGCAGCGGGTGCTGTCTCGCGGACGTCTCATGAAACCGGCCCTCAGGACACTCATCGTCGACGACGACGTCGTCGATCGTCACTTCATCAAGCGATTGATGCCCAAGACCGGCCTTGCCTGCGCGGTGGAAGAGGCCTGCGACGGCGTCGAGGCGCTGCAATGCGTGAGCACCGGTCATTACGACTGCGTGTTCCTGGACAACCGGCTGCCCGACCAGGACGGCGTCGACCTGCTGCCCAAGCTGCGCGAGCGCTACGAGGGCGAGCTGGCCGTGGTGATGCTGACCGCCTGCGGCGACGAGCAGCTCGCGGTGGCCTCGCTGCAGGGCGGCGCGCAACACTACCTGAGCAAGCAGGACCTCGATGCCGGCACCTTGCGCCACGCCATCGAACTGGCCATCGAACGCGCCGCCAACGCCGACGCCCTGCGCCGCCTGAGCCTCTATGACGACCTGACGGGGCTTGCCAACCGCAGCCTGTTTCACGACCGCATCGCGCAGATGACGCGCACCGCGGAACGCTCGGGCAAGCCCGGGCGGTTCGCCCTGCTGTACCTGGATCTGGATCGCTTCAAGCCCGTCAACGACCGCTACGGGCACGCCGCCGGCGACCACGTGTTGTGCACCGTGGCGCAGCGCCTCAGCGGCTCGATGCGCCAGTCCGACACCCTGGCGCGTCTCGGCGGCGACGAGTTCGCGGCGATCCTGCCGACCACCGACCGGGTCGAGGGCGCGATCGCGCTCGCGCACAAGTTCGCCGAGGTGCTGCGCGCCCCGGTCCTGTACCGCGACACGCCGCTCGAAGTCGGCGTCTCGGTGGGGATCGCCATGTACCCGCAGCACGCAACCGAGGCGAGCGCCCTCGTGCAATGTGCCGACGCGGCGATGTACGCGGCAAAACGCAGCAACCGGCTCTACGCGGTGCACGGCGAGCGCGATGGCGGCCGCAAGGCGCCGCGCGTCGAGCCCGAGGCGCCGGCGTGCGATCCGGACGGACGCTTCGCGCTCGCTTTCCAACCCAAGGTCGCGCTCGCGGACGGGACGCCGTGCGGCATGCAGGCGTACGTGCGCTGGAATCACCCGGACCTCGGCTTGACGGCGCCGACGCCGTTCGCGCGGCTCGCCGAGTGCGCCGGGCTCGAGGTGTCGTTAGCGTTCGCCGCGCTCGAACGGGCAGTCCGCGAAGCGGCCGCGTGGTCCGGCGGTGCCGCCGTGCCGTTAGGGGTCAGCATGCCCGCGCAGGTGCTGGACGACCACGCGCTGCTGGACAAGCTGCTCGGCGTCCTGGGCCGCCATTCGTTCGCACCCAAACGGCTGCTGCTCGAGTTCGCCGAACCCGGGCTGCTGCGCTGCAGGGGCGATGTGCGGGGCGCGCTCGAGCGCCTCGCCGGCGCCGGCATCCGGATCGGGGTCGATGCGGTGGGCACGGGTTGCAAGCCACTCGGCTACCTTCGCGGCCTGCCCGTTGCGGAGCTGAAGATCGCGCGGGCTTTCGTGGCCGATCTGCTGCACGCGCCCGTTCCCGCAACCCGCGGGGCCGTCTCGGGCGTCGTTGAACTCGCACGCTCGCTCGGGGCCGCGTCCGTGGCGCAGGGCGTCGACTCGCCCGGCGCGCGCGATCGCCTGCTCGAGGCCGGCTGCGACGCCGGGCAGGGCGCGTTGTGGTCGCTCCCCGTGTCGAGCGACGCCGCGCGCGCCTACCTCGAACAGCGCGGATGCGCTGCGCCATTCGAACCGGAGGACACTTCATGCAGGAGCTAGCGGCAAGCCTCGTATCGGTATTCGGCACTGCCAAGTTCATGCCCCACGGGTACTGCCTGTACTGGCAGCCCGAGCTGCTGTACATGCACATGATCGCCGACCTCACCATCGCGCTCGCCTATTTCTCCATTCCCATCACCATCGTGGTGCTGCTGCGCCAGCGCCGGCAGGTGCTGCCGTACCGTTGGGTGTTCGTGAGCTTTGCGGTGTTCATCTTCCTGTGCGGGGCGAGCCACCTCGTCGAGCTGGTGACCCTGTGGTACCCGGTCTACTACTTCGAGGCGTTGATCAAGGTCGCGACCGCGACCGTGTCGCTCGCCACGGCGCTGCTGCTGTTTCCGCTCATTCGCGAACTGCTCGACCGGTTCCAGAAGACGGACAGCGCGGACCCGGCCGGTGGGAAGGACCCTCTCGGATGGCGCGAGACCTAGGCAATTCGCTCGAGGCCACGCTGGTCCACTACCGTGCGCCGCTGTTCATCGCGGCGATCGGCGCGGCCTTGTCGATTCTCGCCTTCCTCACCGCGCTGTCGGCGCAGATCGACCGCCAGCGCCGTGAGTTCGTGCGCTTCGCCGACGTGCAGGCCCAGGTGCTCGCCAACCAGTTCCACTACGCGGGGCGCCAGCTACGGCAACTCGCCGCCTACGCCGAGGCCGTCGACGACATGGACGCCGCGCGCTTCGAGGTGTTCGCCCGCGAGCTGCTGAGCGAGGTCGGGTTGTCCTACGCCGGCTGGATGGGCGAGGACGGCACGGCCTACGGCATGTGGCAGGGAACCTCCCGGGCGCTCGAGTCGCGCCACGCGCAGACCCTCGAGCTCGCCGGTCTCGAACCGGCGCCGCCGAGTGCCACGGCCACCCACGGTCGCGAGATCGCGCTGGCACGGATCGTCGCCCCTGGGTCGGCGCGCGTGGCCCAACTCGCGGCACTGCTGCCGGTGCAACGCGGCGGGTCGCCCGTCGGGCGGGTCGTCGGGCGCATCGATATCGACGGCGTGGTCACGGCCACCGCCGGCCACGACAGCAGCCTGCCGTGGGTGGTGCAGATACTCGATGCGGAAAACGCGAGCGTGTTTCACAGCGAGCGCGACCGGGGCGCAGGCGGTGACGGGAACTTCGATGCGCTCGCCGCGCGCAACGCCGGCTACTACGTGCAGCGCAACCTGCAGCTGTTCGACCGCGACTGGCGGATCGCCATCTTCCCGCCGGCGACGTTCCTGATCGGCGAGACCGGCGCCTTCCCCTGGCTGGTGCTCCTGTTCAGCCTGGCGATGACGGTGCTGATCGGGCTGATCGCGTTCCAGCAGGCTCACCAGACGCTCACGGTGCGCGAACGGGTGACCGACCAGACCTCCGCGATTCGCAGCATGGCGGAGAACGCGGTCAGGACCGAGGCGCGGCTGCAGGCGATCTTTGACACCTCGGTCGACGGCTTGATCACCATCGACCAGCAGGGCATCGTCGAGAACTACAACCCGGCCTGCGAGCGCCTGTTCGGGTACGCCGCCGAGGAAGTGCTGGGGCGCAACATCTGCATGCTCATGCCCGAACCGCTGCGCAGCGCGCACGACGGCTACCTGGCGAACTACCTGCGCACCGGCGAGGCGAAGATCATCGGCATCGGCCGCGAGGTGCGCGCCCAGCGCAAGGACGGCACGACGTTCCCGATGGAACTCGCGGTGGCCGAGATGCGCGACGGCGGGCGGCGCCGCTACAGCGGCGTGATTCGCGACATCACCGAGCGCCACAACCTGCTGGAAGGGCTGCGCGCGTCCAACGAGGAACTCGAGCGTTTTGCCTACGTCGCCTCCCACGACCTGAAGGCGCCGCTGCGGGCCATCGACAACCTCTCCCAGTGGATACAGGAAGACCTCGGCGACGTGCTCGAAGGCGAGACCAGGGAGCACATGGTACTGCTGCGCAGCCGCGTCGCGCGCATGGACCGCCTGCTCGACGACCTGCTGGAATACTCGCGCGTCGGGCGCAAGGATGCCGACGGCACGTTCGATGTGGTCACCGCACGCGAAGTGGTCGACGACGTGCTGCTGCTGATCGAGCCGCCCCCGGGTTTCGTTCTCGAGATCGGCGAGGGGCTGGCGCACGCGGAGGTCAACCGCATGCCCCTGCAGCAGGTGCTCATCAACCTGTTGAGTAACGCCATCAAGCACCACGACCGGGCGGACGGGCGGATCACTGTCGAGGTTGCGCGCGATGCCGGCCAGTACCGCTTCGAGGTCGGCGACGACGGCCCGGGGATCGACCAGGCCCATCACGGGCGCATCTTCGAGATGTTCCAGACGCTGCAACCGCGCGATTCCGTCGAAGGCAGCGGCATGGGCCTCGCGCTGGTCAAGAAGCTCGTCGAGCAGCAGGGCGGCACGATCCGGGTCGAGTCGACGCCCGGGCACGGTGCGCGGTTTTGCTTCTCCTGGCCGCAGAGCCTGCGCCGGGCCGGGGAGGAAAGCCATGCCGCGTGAACCCGTCGAACGCGGGGCGTGCCTGGTGCTGGTCGAGGACGACGACGTCGACGCCATGGCCGTGCGACGGGGCCTGCGCAAGCTCGGCTGCCGGCACCCGATCGAGCGGTTCTGCGACGGTGAGCAGGCGCTCGACTACCTGCTCGGCGCCCGCGCGTCGGGTAGCGCCGCGCCGGTGCTGCTGATCGACATCAACATGCCGCGCATGAACGGCATCGAGCTGCTCGAGGAACTGCGCCGCGAGCGCGCGTTCGACGCCGTGCAGATCTTCGTGCTGAGCACGTCGGCGCACGCGCAGGACATACAGGCCGCCGCGCGGCTTGGGGTCTCGGGCTACTTCACCAAGAGCGAAGCCCGCTCGGCTTACAACCGGGTTTTCCAGGCGTTGCAGCGGGCGTCCACGCCGACCTCTTTGGCCTGAGGCGGTGCGCCGTCGGGAACCGCAACGCGCGCCGGTTCCCGACGCACGCGGCCCGGTCCGCACCCCTGCCGCCCGCTCGCCGGGACCCGTCGCGCTCAGCCCCCCGGCGATCCGCTGCCGGACCTTGCACCCGCCGTTTCGCCGCCCGAGCGGGCCCGCCGCCACTCGGCCGGGGAGACGCCGAGCGTGCGTTTGAAGGCACGACTGAACGCCGCTTCGGAGTCGTAACCGACCTCGCGTGCAACGGCCCCGACCTTCGTCGAACCCTCCGCGAGCAGGAACGACGCCTGCTGCATGCGCCAGCGCGCGAGGTACTGCATGGGCGGTTGGCCGACGAAGCGCGAGAAGCACTCGGCAAGCCGCGAGCGCGAAACGTGGGCCGCCCGGGCGAGTTTCTCGAGTGTCCACCGCGCGGCCGGGTCACCGTGCAGCAGCGTCAGGGCGCGGCCCGCCACGGGGTCGCGCAGGGCGGCGAGCCAGCCGCAGTCTGTGCGCTCGGCGAGGTATCGACGCACGACCTCGACGAACAACAGCTCGCTCAGCCGGATCAGCACGCTCTGGCTCCCGGCGCGAGGCTCGCGCGCTTCGAGCAGGGTGTAGTCGATCAGCAGTTGCAGCCGGTCGGCGTCGCCCCCCGCGGGACGTCGCAGCCGCAGCAGGCGCGGCAGGGCGTCCAGTACCGGGTTGAAGGGACGGATGTCGCAACCGAGAAAGCCGCACACCAGGTGCGTGGCGGTCTCGCCGCCACCGCCGTCGGTGACGACGAACGGCAGCTCGCCTCCTGCCATCTGCCGGAAGAACCCGAGCGAGGAAGCGGTGTCGACCCGCGCGGCGCGGCACTGCTCGGCGCAGTCGGCGATGGCGTAGGCGTCGCCGTGCGGGATCAACAGGATATCGCCGGCCCGCAGTCGCACCGGCGGTTCGCCGATCAGTCCGCCCCAGCATTCGCCGGCGGTGACGATGTGATAAGAGATGATCTCCTGTGCCCGCGGCAGGAGGATCGGCGCAAAGCTGCGCCCCCGCGGTACCGGTGTCGCGAACGGCCAGGAAACGTCCCACACGAAGAACAGGGCGCCGGTCAGGCGCACGCTGCGCAGGACCTGCGACAAGGTGTCTGCTTCCAGCGCCGCCGGGCACCCCGCGCCGGACGGATGGTCAAGCTCTACGGATGCCTGGTCATGGCGCTGCGGCACGGGCGTTCTCACAATCCTCGCCAAGCGACACTATAGGAGTAATCGCCATGGCCGCAAGCATCGTCACCGATCGGGCGTCGGGTTCCCCGGCGCAGGTCTACGAGGAGTGTTTCGTCCCCGCGTTGTTCGCGCAGTGGGGCCCGGTCGTCGCCGGGGCTGCCGGGGTCGGGCCGGGGCACAAGGTGCTGGACGTCGCCTGCGGCACCGGCGTGCTCGCCTGTGCGGCCGCCGAGCGCGCCGGGGCGCGCGGCGAAGTCGTGGGGCTCGATCCGAACCCCGACATGCTCGCGCTCGCCCGGGGTAGAACCCCCGCCATCTCGTGGCAGGAGGGGCGTGCCGAATCGCTGCCCTTCGAACCGGCCAGCTTCGACCGCGTGGTGAGCCAGTTCGGGTTCATGTTTTTCGAGGACCAGGTGCTCGCGCTCGGCGAGATGTTCCGTGTGCTGCGCCCCGGTGGTCGCCTCGCCGTGGCGGTGTGCGACGCGCTCGACCATTCCCCCGGCTATGCCGTGTTCGCCGAGTTGCTGGAGCGGCTTTTCGGCCACGAAGTGGCCAATTCGTTTCGCGCGCCCTTTGCCTCGGGCGACGCCGGGCGGCTGTTGGCCGTCAGCAGGCAGGCGGGTATCGCCGATGCGGACGTCGCCCGCCACAGCGGCCGCGTGCGTTTCGCCTCGATCGACGCGCTGGTGTCCACCGAAGGCGCGTGCGTGTGGACGCTCGGGGGCGTGCTGGACGAGGCCCAGCTGGCGCGCCTACGCGAGGAATGCGCGGTCTCCCTGCGAGCCTTCGCGGGCGCCGGCGGCGTGCTCGACTTCGAGATGCCGGCCCTGATCCTCACCGCCGACAAGCCGGCCGGGTAGAGCGCAAGCGCCGAAACCTGAGCGCTGCACCCGCCCTGCCGGTTGCAGCCCGCGGCCGCACGGACCGCGTTCGTTGCGCGCGGCGCCGGGCAGCCGGGCCGCCTTGGGCGTGGTCGCGACCATCCCGGCGAGGGCGCGGGGGCAGCCGGCACGGTTTCGCCAACGCCTGGCGATCCTTCACAGCGCGCAACCCACACGACGGCCGGCCGGCAGCGCCCGGTGTGCCCGCCGGGTCGTGCCGATCGACGAGCCGTGCGGCCATCGCCCGCTTTCCTGCCCCGGGAAGTTCTCCTCACGACCGTGCGCAGGCTCTTGTCAAAGGCAAGCCTTTGTCTAATAAAACTATAATAATTACTAGACATAATCCGATTTTTTAGCTAGTCTTCTCCCTTATGTCTAAGTTTAGTCTAAATAAATTCAAAATCGCGCCCGAGGCTTCGCTGCTCGGCGACGTCGACGACCTCCCGGCCCTGGCGCCCTGGCGCCGCACGGTCGGGGTGTCGGCGGCCCTGGCGGCGACAGCCTCTGCCGGGTGGCTGGTGCTGGCGGTATTCGACGCGCTACCGGCGCCCGAGGTCGATCTGCTTCGTCAATCGGGCATCCGGCTGCTGGCGGAAGCGACCGTCGTCAGTCTCCTGGTAGCGGCGATCGCGTTCTGGGAATCGTAGCTGTTCACACTTAATCACCTCGACAGGGGGGTAAGCACAATGTTGAAGACTTCAGACCTTTTCATACTGCTGGCGGTGGGCGTTTCGTTCTTCGTCTCCGGCTACCTCTGGTTCACCGGCAATACGCAGGAAGGGCTGTTCACCGCGATGTGGGTGCCCTCGATCCTCGCGTTCGGTATCTATTTCAAGACCGCCGCGCTCAACGCCCGGCTCAGCACGCTCGAAGAGGAGGCAAGCTAATGGACCAGACCATGATTCTCGGCG
>JBFJWO010000221.1:0-8246 GCA_041623575.1 Gammaproteobacteria bacterium | reverse complement strand
CTGCTCGACCTGGAGCAGGCCGTGTGGCAACTCACCGGCCGCCCCGCGGCTATTTTCGGGTTGCGCGACCGCGGCACGCTGCGTCCCGGCCATCGCGCCGACCTGCTGCTGGTGGATCCGGCGACGGTGGGCCGCGGTCCGGCGCGCCGGGTGCACGACCTGCCGGGCGGCGCGGCGCGGCTGACGACCGACCCGATCGGCGTGGCGGGCACCTGGGTCAACGGCGTGCGCATCGCCGACGAAAACGGCCTCGTCGAGGGCGCCGGCAAACCGGGCGTGCTGTTGCGCGAGTTCGGCTGAAAGCCGGCACACCGCACCTCAGTCGTTGTCGAGCGCCCCTGCCCCCGCGCCCCGCGCGCGCGACTCGTCGCTGGCGGGGACGTAGGTCCGGTGCGCCAGTGCGTCGAGCGCCTGCCACGTCGCCGACGGTACGGCCACCGCGCCGGCGCGTGGGACGAGCGGTGCCGCGGCGCGCGCAAGGGGTGCTTTGACGAGCGCCACCTCGTCGCCCGTCTCGACACCCAGCGCCGCCAGGCCCGGCAAAGGAGCGAGCAACCCATCCGGCCCGATCAGCAGCTCGCAGTCCTGCCAACGCAGCGCCAGGCAGTGCCCGTCCGGGACGACCCGGGCGACGAAAGGCGCGAGCAACGCCGGGCAGGCCACGCCGGCCAGGCGCAGCGATTGCGGGTTACCGATGCCGTCGCTGAGGGCCGCGCCGCAAGTCACCGGGCACAGCGGTGCGGCGGTCGCTCGCCACGGCGACTCGGCGGTGAGCGGCGCGTGCACCGCGTGGTCACTGCCTTCGAGGCGGGCGAGCAGGCGTTGCAGCCACTCGGCGCCGGGCAGGCCGCGGGCGCACAACCAACGCGCGGCACGGCCCGCCTCCTCGGCGAGTCCCCAGGGCATGCGGGCGCCGCGCGCCGCGCGCAATCCGTACATCTGGACTTCGTTCAGCGAGCAGTCCGGCACGGGTAGACCCAGTCGTCGAAATCGGTGCCGGCGCCGGCGAGTTCGTCGGGGAACGGCGCGCCCTGGAACATGGTGATGCGCACCCAGCGGTCGGAGCGCGGGTCGAAGCGCGTGGCACCGAAGAACGACAGCTTGCAGCGCAGCAGGTCGATGGGCACGAGGTCGGCGCCGACCAGGTTGTCCCGGATCTCGGCGTAGGGAAAACGCGCCGCGACCTGCACCCGGCGAGCCGCATGACGGTGCTGCGGGAAGACGAGCAGCAGTTTGCCCAGCCGGGTGTTCGATGCGAAGGCGGCGCTGTCGCGGTAGAGCGCCGCGACGTCGCGGCCCGTCGCGTAGGGCTGCTCGAGTTCGGCCCCCGGCTCGTCGAAGCGCTCGCCCAGGCGCGGCTCGAGTTTTTCCTCGGAGACGTACCAGAACCGCGAATGCGCATTGCGCGTCCCCGCGAAGTCCGCCGCCAGTGCCCAGGCATAGTCGCGTTCGATCGACGCACGCAATCGTTGCACCGGCCAGGTTCCGTCGATGCGGAAGCACTGCTCTTCGTCGAGGCTCATGCAATCGCCGAGGCCATCGACGAGGTCGCCGTGCGGCTCGATCAACAAGGACACCAGCAGTTCCTGCGCTTCCGTGTCGAGCGCCGATTCGGCCCACCGGTACAAGGCGTCCCAGGGTCGCGGGCCGTCGAGGTAGCCGTTGCCGGCGCGGGCGTCGAGAGTCTGGAGGTCACGCGCGAGGCGCTCGATCCTCGCGCTCTGCCGGGCGTCGGCGGTCCGCCACCCGGCCACCTGCTGCCGGGCGCCGGCCAGCGCCGCGGCGAACGCCTGCTGCCGGGCGTTCTCGGCCCGTTGCACGGCGCGCACCCGCGCCAACGCGGTTTCGCGGGCCGCCATCCAGGTGTGCAGCAGCGCCGGGTGGTTGACCAGGAACGGTGCCATGCCGAGCCCGGTGGCGTTGCCGACCCCGAGCGCGCGCCGCAGGTCGCGATCCATCGCCACCGCCTTGTCCGGTGCCCGCGCGCGCGCCAGGTGCTCGACGAGATCCACGGTGAACGCACGGATCAGCCACACGGCGAGCATCTCGGCGCGGAACGGGCCGGCCAGTTCCGGGCGCACGGCGATGCGCTCTCGATCGGCGACCCCGAACTTGCCGTTGCCGTACACCGCCGTGGTGCGCATCAGGTAGCCGACCTCGGCGATCTGTGCCGGGTCGGGCTGGCGCCCTTCTGCGAGGCGCCCCAGCACATGCTCGAACAGGCGCACGCTCTTGTTGGCGCGCGACAGCACCAGTTCGGATTGCGAGCAACGGCCGGCCTCCTGGAGCGGCACGTTGGCGGCCAGGCGATCGAGGTCGGCTTCGTCGGGCACGCCGTCGAACAGGGCGAAAGTCGCATCCCAGCGCTCGGCGATCACGCGGTCGGTGCGCTCGGCGGGGTCGATACGATGGGCGAAGCAGACCAGGCTGTAACGGTGGTGCGGCCCGCGGGCTTCGTACACGGCCGACCCCGTGCCGTCGGCGGCGATGCGCCAGCGGGTCCGCTCGACCGACCAGTGCTCGGCGGCCAGGCGGCGCAGCAGGGTACGCATGAAGCTCAGTCGCGTCTGGTGAAACGCGCCCATCCGCGCAAGGCGCATGACCACCCCGGGGGGGCGCAACGGCAGCGCCGGCGGGGGTGTCCGGGGCGCGTTGGCCACGGTCATCGCGACGCCATCGCACGGCGCGCGTACCGCCGGCCCGCGTGCTCGACTTCAACCATGCGCACGCCCCGCGGTATCGCCCTCGCCGGCCAGCGGCGCAAAGGAACGTTCGAAGAACCGCAACCAGTTGCCGCCGAGCACGCCGTCGACCTCGTGGTGGGAGAAGCCGGCCCGGCGCAAGCCGCCCGCCAGGTTCGGAAAGTCGCGGTTGTCCCTGAACCACTCGGGCTGCGGCGGGAAGCCCGCGTTGTCGCGCGTGCCGTCGCCGAAGTCGACGGCCTTCGACCAGCGCCTGGTGCGCATCCACTCCACCACCGCGTCGGGCTGGTCTTGACAGAGGTCCGAGCCGATGCCGAGTGCCAGGCGTGCGGGTTGGCGTGGGTGATGGCGATCGGGCGTGCCGACAACGCTATCGCCTCCAGGGTCGAACGCTCCGCGGAGTGAGACATGTCGACCACCAGGCCAACGCGGTTCATCTCCTCGATGACGCCGCGGCCCATGCGCGTGATACCCGGGTCGTCGGCCTCGTAGCAGCCGGTCGCCAGCAGTGACTGGTTGTTGTAGGACAACTGCATGAAGCGAGCCCCCAGCGCGTGGCAGATCTCGACCAGGCCGATGTCGTCCTCGATCGGCGAGCAGTTCTGGATGCCGAAGAACACCGCCGTGCGCCCGCTGTCGCGGGCGGCGTGGACGTCGCCGGCCGCGCGCCCGGGCATGATCAGGTCCGGGTAACGCGCGAAGTGACGGTTCCACGCTTCGATGTTGGCGACCGTCTCACGGAAGTTCTCGTGGTAGCAGATCGTCACGTGCACGGCGTCGAGTCCGCCTTCGCGCATCTGGCGAAAAATCTTCTCCGACCAGTTGCAGTACTGCAGGCAGTCGATGCGCGGCGCGCGCGGGGCGTCGCTCATGGTCATCCTCCGTGCTCGCCGGCTGCGCCGGGCGCCGGTCCAGTTTGACGCCGCGTGTCGGCGCGATCAACGGCGCCGCGACCGGCCGCGTCGCGGGCGGCGCCCGGCGATGGGAACTCGCGTACAATCCCGCCAGGACCACGCGGCTGGCGGCTGGCATGTTACTGACCTTCTACGGCGTGCGGGGATCGATCCCGTCACCGAGCCCGCACACCGTCAAGTACGGGGGCAACACGTCCTGCGTGCACGCCGAACTGGCTAGCGGCCAGGACCTGGTGTTCGACGCCGGCACTGGCCTGCGCGTGGCCGGCCAGCACCTGGCGCGCAAGTCGGGCCCGGTCTACATCGCACTGACCCACCAGCACTGGGACCATATCCAGGGCTACCCGTTTTTCGCGCCGATCTACCAGCCGGAACGCGACATCAAGGTCCTCACCAGCGCCCCGTCGACCCACGAGGTGCTGTGCTCACTGCTCGAGCAGATGGACGGTTTCAACTTCCCGCTGAAAGCGACGGACCTGCCGTCGCGGGCCGAGTGTATCTTCGGCCATGCGCAGCGTTTTCTCGCCGCCCGGGGCATCGACGTCCAGACCCAGGCGCTCAATCATCCCGGCGGTGGCAGCGCCTACCGCCTGAACGACGAAGGCGTGTCGTGCGCCTACGTGACCGACAACGAGCTTTCGCCGCCGCAGGCGCCGGGCACCAGCTACGAGGAGTGGGTGGCGTTCTGCCAGGGCGTCGACGTCCTCATCCACGACGCGCAGTACACCGACGCCGACATGCCGCACAAACACGGCTGGGGGCACTCGCTGATCGCGCAGGTGCGCCAGTTGGCGCTCGACGCCGAGGTCGGCGCGCTGGTCATGTTCCACCACGACCCCGAGCGCACGGACGGAGAACTGGACGAGATCCAGCGCGAGAACGAGAGGTTCTTCACCGGGCAGCGCGCGCCGGCCGCCAGCTACTGCGCCCGCGAAGGCCAGCGCCTGCGCCTCACCCCCCGGCCGGGCAGCGGCACGACGCGGGTCGAGGTCTGCTGACGCCCGCCGACCCGCGCGTGCCGTTTCCGCTCAGCGCTTGATGGCGCGCTGCAGCTTCGCCAGTTGCTTTTTCTCCCACCGCTCGCCCGCCTGCAACATGACGCGGGCTTTCTGCTCGATCATGCGGGCCATGGCTTTTTCGCGCTTGAGGGCATCGGCCAACTGCTGCTTGAGCATGTTGGCTTCGGCCCGCGCGCTCTCGCGCGCCTGCTTGAGCACCGCGCCCGCTTCGACGCGCGCGCTCCTGAGCGCCTCCCGGGCCGCCTTGAGGTCGTCGCGCAACTGCCGCGTGAGCGCCACCCTCCTGGCCGCGACCTCGCGTTTGCTCGAGGTCTTACGCCGTGCGGCGGTTTTCCTGGCCGACACCTTGCGGGTGGATTTTTTTCCCGCCGGCTTCTTTGCGGACACCTTCCGGGCGGCCCGCTTTTTCGCCGCGGGTTTCTTCGCAGTGGTCTTCTTCGCGGTGGTCTTTTTCGCGGTGGTCTTTTTCGCGGCGGGCTTCTTCGCCACGGCGCGTTTCGTCACGCGCTTGCGCGCGGTACGTTTCGCGGGAGTCTTCGGTGCAGTGGACGTCGACTGCGCAAGGTCGACCGGGGCGCCGCCATCATTGTCGATCGGCATCGGGGTGTTCTCCTGTGTGTCACGGGGCGCGCGCCGCGATGAGCCCGGCGAAGCGGCGGGCGCCGTCGGAATATAGCAAACTTTTCGACACTCGTCGGACGAACGACGCGCCCCGCGCCGACCCGGCGTGGCGGGCGCTCAAGGCAGTGGCGAGACGCCGAACAACCAGCTGTGCACACCGCCCAGCAATGCGCCATACGCCAGCAGGCCGAGACCGATCGCCAGCAGGTCGTTGAAGCGCGAACGCAGCGTGCCCGGCAGCGGGCGCTGCACGCGATGTTTCATCGATATCCGGTCGGCGACCGCCCAGGCGAGCAAGGCGCCGAACAGCACCACGTCGGCCAGCGTTCCGTTGGCGAGCAGGTGCGCCACGGCCCACAGTTTCACGGCGGCGAGCATCGGGTGGGCGGCCCGCCGGCTGAGCGCGCCCGGCAGGTAGGCGGCGAACAGCAACGGGAACACGCCGGCCAGCAACACGACCGCGATGAGCCGCAACCAGTCGGGCGGCACGTAGAGCAGCACCGGCTGCATGCGCGCGGCGCCGTAGCCGTACACGATGAGGACGAGACCGGCCGCAGAGAGCAGTGAGTAGACACCTTTCCAGGCCGCTTCTCCGAATCGATCGACAGCGGCCGCGCGCCACTGCGGCGCGATCATGGAAACGCTGTGGGTACCGAGAAACACCGCCAGTCCGGCCACCAGCAGGATCATCGCCAGGACCTCCACCTCGTTGTCATCGTTGTTCGCTCTCGCGACACCACCAAGCCGTTGCGCGCGAACGCAGCAGGCCCCCGGCCTGCAACTCTAGCCGAATCGCGCGGCAGCCGCCCGGGAACCCTCACCGCCGATCGCGCTGCCGCCGGCGGTGTCGACGATGCCCGTGCGCGCGGCGCAAGCGGGGCGACGTGTTGCGTTTACTCGCCGGGTGGCGTTCGCACCGCCACCCGCACGGCCGGGTCGTGACGCACCAGCGGCGCTTCGTGGCGGGTCTCGAGTTCCAGCCAGGGGCTGACGCCCCGGGCCTCGAGTTCGGCCCACGGCGCGGCGAAACTCTCGCCCTGCAGCCAACGCATCGCGCTGAGGTCGCGCCCGCGCCGCAACCACAATGCGCGACCGCGAAAACGCAGCTCGGGGCTGGCGAATTCGCTCACCGTTTCGTCCAGCGCCACCAGCAGCGTGTCGAGCGCGTCGCCCCAGCGCACGGCCACTTCGAGGTGAGCGCCGTGCCGCGTCGCCTCGACCGCCGGTCGGCCGAAGTGGCGGGGCGCAAGCACCATGACCGCTTCGCGTTGTCCGGCCGCCGAGGTCAGGGCGAGCTGCGGCGCCGCCTGTACCTGCCCGTAGGCGGTGGACACCCAGCCGGCCGGCGTCTCGGTGTCGCCGTTGAGCACGCCGACGTGTCCCCAGCCGGCGGTGTAGAGCGCGGCGTCCACGCCGTCGCCGAGCAGGCGCACGGCATAACGATCGAGCGGCTCGACGCGGATACCCGGGTCGATCTGCAACCGCGCGGCGGCGCTGCGTTCGCCCGGCAGCAGATCGTAGATCACCCAGTACTGCTCGCCGACCTGGGCCACGCCCCGGGTCTGCCCCTCCTGGCACTCGGTGCCCGCGATACGTCCCTCGACCCAGGCGAACCCGGGTGCCGCGGCCGGTGCGCGCGCGCTCACGTGCCCGTTCAGCCAGGCATCGCGAAAATCGCCTTCGACGCGCCCGAGCGGGTCGTGGCCGGGGTAGTGAACGCTGTTGGCCGCGGCCGGGCCCATGAAGTAGCGGCGCCAGTTGACGGTGCCCCCGTCCTCGCGCAGCGAGACCCGCCTGATCGCGTCGTCCGGCGAGGTCGGACCGGCGGTGTCGCGCCGGTAGGTGTAGGTCCCGCTCGGCACGATCAGCGGGTGCCCGCCCACCTCGGCGTAGAGCGCGAGCCAGTCGGCGTGCATGTGCCCGGCGCTGACCTCGGTGTCCGGCGCCGGGCCGGTGCGCAGCACCAGGCGGGCGCTGCCCCCGGGTTGCTCGAAGACGTACAGGCCGCTTTGCGGGTAGCCGCGCAGCGGCGTGTATTCGCGGGCGGACTGCGGACCCGGCGGGTGGGCACCGAGCAGCCAGAACGCTTTCTCGCAGGGTGCCGCCTGCCCGCTCGTGGCGGCGACGCGCCAGCCGAAGCGGTGCCGCCCGATCTCCCGCCAGGTGGCACCGGTGTCGGCGGTGTCGCCGGCGAGCGCCAGCAACGGGTCGCCGGTGCCGTCACCGATGCTGACGGCGTTCGCATGCGCGCCGGCCAGGTCCGACTGCAGGCGCAGGGCGCGCTCGGCGAGGTCTTCGACCCAGGCCGGTACCGGCCGCCCGTTGCGCTCCCCGAGCAGCAGGAAGCAACAGAGCATTTCGCACACGTGCGAGTGATAGTGCGTGCTGTGCTCGACGTGCCCGCCGTCGGCGTAGAGCTGGCGTTTGAGTTCGCGCAGCCACGCTTCCTCGCGGGCGGCGAGCGAACTTCCCGGCGCGCAGAACTCGGGCCAGACCAGGGCGAGGAACCACTGCGCGAAGCGCTCGGTGAGGCGGTGGTGCAGGGCGTACGAGCGGCCCGGGAAGGTCTCGAGGTAGGCGACGTCGCTGGCGATCTGTTTCAGGACCTCGGTTTCCTCGCGCGCGAACGCCTCGGCCTCGGCGCGCACGCCCGATCGCACGCGGGCGGCGAGGAAATACCAGCCCCAGGTGCAGGCCAGCACGCGCTGCACGACGATCGGGTTGCGCGCGTAGGCGAGCCGGTTGTCGGTCGCGGCCGCATAGCGACGCCAGTCGTCCAGCAGGTCCGGGATCTCCGGCGCGGCACGCTGCTCCAGCCACGCGGCCTTGGCGATTTGCGCGAAGAAGCCGAACCGGTGCGGTCGCTGGCAATAGAGCCGGTCCTCGCCCGGCCCCGGGGGCACGTTGCCCCACGGGAAAGGCGCCCTGGCCAGCGGCGGCCCGGGCCGCCCGTAGACCGCGTAGCTGTCGTTCAGCCAGGTGTGCGCGTT
>JBFJWO010000220.1:0-8288 GCA_041623575.1 Gammaproteobacteria bacterium | reverse complement strand
GAACACAGGGGCCGCCGCGGCGCCGGGCGCGGCCAGCACCCCGCACGCCAGCGCCAGCGCCAGGAACGCCCCGCGCCGTGGGGCGCCGCAGCCGCTCCCGGTACGCTCAGACACCGTCCGGCTCCAGCACGCCGATTGTCAGCACTTCGTCGACCAGGTACTGGCGCGCGACTCGCTGAACGTCTTCGGCGGACACCTCCTGCATGGCCTGCAGGTAGCCCTCGTAGGCCTCGCGGCCCACGCCCACGGTTTCGGCGATGCCGATCTGCATGGCCTGGTAGAACAGCGAGTCGCGCTCGTAGGTCTTGGCGGCCACGACCTGGGTCTTGATCCTGCGCAGCTCCGCGGCGGTGACCGGCTCGTCGCGCAGGCGCCGGACCTCGGCGCGCAACGCGTCCTCCACCTCGGTCACGCTGCGCCCGTTGGCCGGGGTGGCGTTGAGGGTGAGCAGGGTCTGGTAGCGGTCGTAGAGCTCGTAGCCGGCGGCGGCGGACACCGCGAGCTGGCGGGTGCGCACCAGGCCGTCGCTCAGGCGCGAACTGTCGCCGCCGGAGAGAATCGCCGCCAGCATCTCCAGCGCATAGGCGTCTCGCGGCGACTCGGCCTGCAGCAACGACGGCACCTTGTAGCCGAGGACCACCAGCGGCAGGGTGGCGGGCAGGCGCAGTTCGATCCGCCTCGTGCCCCGCTGCGGGATCTCCTTGCGCGGCTTGGGCGAGGGAACCGTGCGGGGCGCGTGCACGCCGAAATACTGCTCCGCCAGGGCACGGACCTCGTGCGGGTCGACGTCGCCGGCGACCATGAGGGTGGCGTTGTTGGGCGCGTACCAGGTGTCGTACCAGGCACGCAGGTCCTCGACGGTCATCGCCCCGATGTCCTGCATCCAGCCGATGATCGGGTGGCGGTTGGGGCTGGTCACGTAGGCCGTCGCGTTGAACTGCTCGTAGGTCGCGCTGGCCGGGCGATCGTCGGTGCGGTTCAGCCGCTCCTCCTTGATCACTTCGCGCTCCTTGTCGAATTCCTCGGCCTGCAGGCGCAGCCCGCGCATGCGGTCGGCCTCCAGGCGCAGGCACAGCGCCAGCTGGTCACGGTGAATGCGCTGGAAATAGGCCGTGTAGTGGCGCCCGGTGAAGGCATTCTCCCGCCCGCCGTGGCGGGCGATGATCTGCGAGAACTCGCCCGGCTCCAGCGTCTGCGTGCCCTTGAACATCATGTGCTCGAGCGCGTGCGACACGCCCGTGATGCCGTCGTGCTCGTAGCTCGAGCCGACCTTGTACCAGACCTGTGAGACCACGATCGGCGCCCGGCGGTCGACGAGCACGATCACCTTGAGGCCGTTGGCGAGCTGGAATTCCTGCAGTTCGGCCGCCTGCGCGGGAATGGCGCCGCCGGCGCACAACCACGCCAGCGCGAGCAGGCAGCCCGGTTTGATGAATCTTGTCACGCTGGTGTACTGCTCCAAGCCGCAGGCGGTGATAGGATACCGGTTTAGTCGGCGCAATGGGTTGCGGTTCGGTAACACCGGACGCCCCCCGGGCCGGCTTTTTCGTTGCCTCGCCCGATTCGACAACGGTCCGTGTTCAGTTTCAGAAAATCCGCCAAGGTTCCGCCTGCCGACGAGGCGCCGCCGCTCGCCGACAAGCTAAAGCGCACCCGTCGCGGGCTGTTCGGCGGCCTGCTGGACCTGTTTCGCCAGCGTGAGATCGATCAGGACCTCCTGGAGGACCTGGAGGCCCACCTGTTGCAGTGCGACGTCGGTGTGGAGGTGACCGGCGAGGTCATCGAGGCGCTGGGCGACGCGGTGTCGCGCCGCGAGGCCGCGGACGGCGCGGCGGTGCGGGCGCGGCTGCGCGAGATGCTGTGCACGATCCTGGCGCCGTGCGCGGTGCCGCTGGAGATCGCGGGCGCGCGGCCGTTCGTGATCCTGGTGACGGGCGTCAACGGCGTCGGCAAGACCACCACCATCGGCAAGATGGCCGGGGCCCTGCAGGCCGGCGGGCAATCGGTGATGCTGGCCGCTGGCGATACCTTCCGCGCAGCCGCCGTGGAGCAACTGGCCGAGTGGGCCGAGCGGCTGTCGCTGCCGCTGATCAGCCAGGGCAGCGGCGCGGATTCCGCCTCGGTGATCTACGACGCCCTGCAGGCGGCGCGCAGCCGCGACGTGGACGTGTTGATAGCCGATACCGCCGGGCGACTGCACACCCAGGACGGGCTGATGGCGGAGTTGCAGAAGATCAAGCGCGTGCTGGGCAAGCTCGACAGCGGGGCGCCGCACGAGGTGATGCTGGTGGTCGACGGCGGCACCGGCCAGAACGCCGTCAGCCAGGTCCGCCAGTTCCACCGCAGCGTCGGGGTAACCGGGCTGGCGGTCACCAAGCTCGACGGCACCGCCAAGGGCGGCGTGCTGTTCGCACTGGCTCACCATTTCGCCATCCCGGTGCGCTTCATCGGGGTCGGCGAGAGCGCCGCGGACCTGCGTGTGTTCGACGCCGAGGCGTTCGTCGATGCGCTGCTGGAGCCGGGCTGAGCCCGAGCGGCAGCCGGCCCGCGTGGCCCTGCCGGAACCACGCCCTCGCAGCGGGCGCCCGCGCGGCGGTGAAGAGCGCCGATGATTCGATTCGACAACGTCTTCAAACGCTACCCGGGCGGGCACGAAGCGCTGAGCGCGGTCAGCTTCCACCTGCCGCCCGGCAGCCTGACGTTTCTCACCGGGCACTCGGGCGCGGGCAAGAGCACGCTGCTCAAGCTCATCGCGGCCATCGAGAAGCCGACCCGGGGAACCCTGCTGGTGGACGGGCGCAACTTCGCCACCCTGCGCCGGCGCCACGTCCCCCAGGTGCGCCGGCGCATGGGCATCGTCTTCCAGGACCACCACCTGCTCTACGATCGCAGCGTCTACGACAATGTCGCCCTGCCGCTGGTGATCGCCGGCCTGCAGCGTCGCGACATCGGTCGGCGGGTACGCGCGGCGCTCGACAAGGTGGGCCTGCTGCACAAGGAGAGGTCCATGCCCATCACCCTGTCGGGCGGTGAGCAGCAACGCGTCGACATCGCCCGCGCCGTGGTGCACCGCCCGGCGATCCTGCTGGCCGACGAGCCCACCGGCAACCTCGATCCGCAGTTGTCGCACGAGATCATGCGCCTGTTCGTGCAGTTCAACCAGGTCGGCGTCACGGTGCTGATCGCGAGCCACGACGTGGTCCTCATCAAGGCGCTCGGCGCCCCCGTGCTCGAGTTGGCCGAGGGCCGCATCGAGCGGCGTCCCGACGACGACGCCGGGCGGCAGCCATGAGCCGGCCGCGCGGCAGGATTCGCCCCGCGCGCGGCACTCTGAAGGTGCACCTCGCGCAGCACCCGAGAATGCTGGTCTTCTCGCTGGCCAAGCTGGCCGCCAACCCCCTGGCCAGCCTGATGACGGTGGCCGTGATCGGCATTTCCATCGCGCTGCCCACGGCGGCCTACGTGCTGCTGCAGAACGCCCGCGCCGCCAGCAGCGGCTGGGACGCGAACGCGCGCATCTCGCTGTACCTCGACGCTGTCGGCCCGAAGCGGGCCGCCGAGCTGGATGCCGAGGCGCGCCGCCAGCCGGGTGTGGCGAGCGTCGTCTACCTCGACCCGGACGCGGCCCTGGCCGAGTTCCGCTCGCTGTCGGACTTCGGCGACGCGCTGGACGCGCTCGGCGAGAATCCGCTGCCGGGTGTGCTGGTCGTGCAGCCCGAGCCCGACCTGCAACCCGCCGAGGTGCAGGCGCTCGCCGAAGCGTTGCAGGCCCTCGAAGGGGTGGACCTCGCCCAGCTGGACGTCGAGTGGGTCAAGCGCCTGCACGCGATCCTGGCCATCATCGGGCGCAGCGTCACGGTGCTCGCGCTGCTGCTGGCGCTGGCGGTGCTGCTGGTGGTCGGAAACACCATCCGCCTGGACATCCTCAACCGCCGCGACGAGATCGAGGTCACCAAGCTCATCGGCGCGAGCGACGCCTTCATCCGGCGCCCGTTCCTCTACGGCGGCGCCTGGTACGGGTTGCTGGGCGGGGCGCTGGCGCTGGTGCTGAGCGGCGTGGCGCTGTGGCTGCTCAGCGGCCCGGTCGCGGACCTCGCCAGCCTGTACGGCAGCGCGTTCCGGCTGAGCCTCATGGACCCGGCGCTTGCCGGCGCCGTGCTGGGAGGAAGCGGGCTGCTGGGCTGGGTCGGTTCCTGGCTGGCCGTGGGCCGGCACCTGAGGCGGATCGAGCCCCGATGAGCGACGCCAACTCGCTGATTCGGCTGGAATATTACGCGTTCGCGAACATTAGCATCCGGTAATGAACCAATGCTCGGATTAGCACTCTAAGGCGCCGAGTGCTAAGATGCACGCCGTTTACAGCAACCGAATTCAGGACACCGTTTAATGGATCAGGCTTTGACACTCCACCGCAGCGCACTGCCGGCCCCGGCGGCCGGCGATCTGAGCAGCTACTTCCAGCAGGTGGGATCGTTCCCGTTGCTCGACGTCGAGCAGGAACGCGAGCTGGCGTTGCGCCTGCGCGAGGAAGGCGACCTCGACGCGGCCCGCACGCTGGTGCTGTCGAACCTGCGGTTCGTGGTGCACATCGCGCGTGGCTACTCCGGCTACGGGCTGCCGCTGGCGGATATCATCCAGGAAGGCAACATCGGCCTGATGAAGGCCGTCAAGCGCTTCGACCCCGACGTCGGCGTACGGCTGATCTCCTTCGCCGTGCACTGGATCCGCGCCGAGATCCACGAATACGTGATCCGTAACTGGCGCATCGTCAAGGTCGCCACCACCAAGGCGCAGCGCAAGCTGTTCTTCAAGCTGCGCAGCTCCAAGTCGAGGCTCGGCTGGTTCAGTCACGACGAGGTGCAGGCGGTCGCCCGCGACCTCGGCGTGGAACCGAAGGTCGTCATGGAGATGGAGGCGCGACTCAGCAGTCACGACACCTCCTACGATGCGCCGATCGGGGCCGAGGACGAAAGCGGGCTTGCGCCCGCGGCGTACCTGGCGCACGACGGCGGCGACCCCTCTGCGCTGCTCGAGAGCGAGGACTACAGCAACCGCCAGCATGAGCGACTGACCGCCGGCATGAGCGAGCTCGACGATCGCAGCCGCACCATCATTGCCCGGCGCTGGCTGAGCGACGACAAGTCGACGCTGCAGGAACTGGCCGGCGAGTACGGCGTCTCCGCTGAGCGCATTCGCCAGATCGAGAACAACGCCATGAAGAAGCTGAAAGGCTACCTGATCGCCTGAGGATCATCGCCTGCGCCACTGAAAAGCCGCGCCCGGAGCGCGGCTTTTTCGTTTCCGGCCGGGCGGCGGCCGGCCGCCGTCGTCACGCCAGCAGGACACCTAGGTAGTGGTCGCCCAGCAGCGCCGCGAACAGCAACATCAGGTAGGTGATGGAGAACATGAAAGTGCGCATCGCCTGGCGCGGGTCGGCGCCGCGCATCAACCGCCAGGCGTGGTGCAGGAACATCGCGTTCAGCACCGCCGCGGCCAGCAGGTAAGGCAAGCCGGTCATCCCGACGACGAACGGCAGCAAGGTGGCGATCGTCAGCAGCACCGTGTAGAGAAAGATCTGCAGGCGCGTGAAGGCATTGCCGTGGGTCACCGGCAGCATGGGAATGTCCGCGCGCGCGTAGTCGTCGCGGCGGTGCACCGCCAGCGCCCAGAAATGCGGCGGCGTCCAGACGAAGATGATGAGCGCCAGCAACAGGGCGTGCGCATGCAGTTCGCCCGTGACGGCCGTCCAGCCGAGCACCGGCGGCATCGCCCCGGCGGCCCCGCCGATGACGATGTTCTGCGGCGTCGCGCGCTTGAGGAACATGGTGTAGACCACCGCGTAGCCGATCAGTGAGCCAAACGTCAGCACCGCGGTCAGCGGGTTGACGAAGACCGCGAGGATGAACATCCCGAGCGCCCCGATCGCGAGCGCGAACGTCAGGCTCTGGCGGGTGTCGAGGTTGCCGCTCGGCAAGGGGCGGTGGCGGGTGCGCGCCATGCGTGCGTCGGCCCGTTGGTCGACGACGTGGTTGATCGCCGCCGCCGACGCTGCGCTGAGGCCGATACCGGCCATACCCAGCAGGAGCGCGCCCAGCGGCACCACACCGGGGGTTGCGAGCAGCATGCCGACCACGGCGGTGAAGACCAGCAGCGCCACGACACGCGGCTTGCACAGCGCATAGTAGTCCCGCCAGTGCCAGCGTGCGGCGCCCGCCGCGATGAGCGTTCTTATCGTCATGCTCTCTCTATCGTCAAGTTCCGGTTGCCCCGCCCCCCGTGACCGCACCCGCGTGCCCCGGGATCCCGGAGCGGGTGCGCCGGTGCCGGCCCTTCGCACGCGCGACACCGGGCAGCGGCGGGTTCGACAGGTGCAGCACCGTCACAACCGACAGCAGCAGCAGTGCCGCCACGCCGTTGTGGGCCGTCGCCACGCCAAGCGGCAGGCTCAGCACGACGTTGCCGATGCCGAGAGCCACCTGTATCGCGAGCAGCACCGCGACCGCGATGCCGGCGCGCATGATAGCGCGCGACGGGCGCATGGCGATAGCCGTCAGCGCCAGGCTCGCCAGTACGAAGGTGGTGACCACGGCGCCCAGTCGATGCGTGAAGTGAATGGCAACACGGGCTCCGTCGGCAAGCACACCCCCTTCGTAGTCGACGCCGAGGCCGCGCCACAGCACGAAAGCCTCGCCGTAGTCCATGCCCTGCGGCCACCAGGCGTTGCGACAGGTGGGAAAGTCCACACAGGCCAGCGCGGCGTAGTTGCTGCTGGTCCAGCCGCCGAGCGCGATCTGGCCGACGAGCACCACCAGCGCCGTGACCGCGAGGGGCTTCAGGCCGCCGGCGTCGATCGCCACGGGCGGGTCGCGATGGCGCAGGGTGAGCCACCACAGCAGGGCGAGGGTCGCGAACCCGCCCAGCAGGTGGGCCATCACGATCACCGGTTTCAACAGCAGGGTCACCGTCCACATGCCCAGCAGGGCCTGGAACGTCACCAGTGCGACCAGCAGCACAGGCAGGCGAACGTCGAGCGCTTCACGCCGGCGCCAGGCAAGCACCGCGAGCAGCAGAATCACCACACCGAGCGCGCCGGCGAAATAGCGATGCAGCATCTCCTTGAACGCTTTGCCCGCCTCCAGCGGGCGCTCGGGAAAAGCCTCGCTCGCCCGCGCGGCGTCCGCCCCCGACGGGACCGCGATACCGCCGTAACAACCGGGCCAGTCGGGGCAACCGAGGCCCGCGTCCGACAGGCGCACGTACGCACCCAGCACCACGACGACCAGCGCCAGCACAGTCGCAACGAGTGCCAGGCGCGCGTAGCTTCGCCGGCGCCCGACGTGCGCTTGCGCGACGGTCTGGACTGGCACCGACATGTCAGCCGATCTGCGAGATCTTGAGCAGCTTCTTGAGGTCCTTGATCATCAGCCGAGGATCGAGGTCCGCCGGAAACCGCATCATCAGGTTGAGCAACGGGTCGAGCAGGTACACGGCCTGGTCTCGCGGCGGCATCCCCTCGACGGCGGCCCGGATCTGCTCGACCACCCCGGGCGCCGCCGCCATCACGAGGTCCGGATGCCCGGCGGCCAGCGAAGTCGGCAGCGAAGCCGCGTCCGCGGCCAGCAGCAGGCGCTTGACGCGCTGCACGTCGCGCCCCAGCGCGATCCGCACCTGGCGCGTGTGGTACAGGTTGCGTTCGCACTGCTCGGCGCATCGCGGCCCGACGACGTGCACCAGCGTCCAGGTCCGCTCGAAGTATCCGCCGTCCAGCGCCCGCCCGTCCGCGGTGGTGAGGTCCATCGTGGTCAGCGGCCGGGCCGGCTCGATGAGTTCGCCGTGGTTCGCGCCGCCGTCCGGGCGCAGCGTCTCGACGTTGAAGAACCACACCCAGGCGCCGAAGAACGGCACGAAGAACACCGCGGCGACGCCGATCAGCTTGCGCCGTCCCGCGCTGCGGCGATCGAGATCGACCGTGCTCACGGCGCAGACCGACGTTTGTGCAGGCCGGCGAAAGCAAACACGGCGAGCAGTGCCAGCGCGAGCCCGTACCACTGCACGGCGTACCCGTAGTGGCGCTCCGGGGACATGCTGACGAGCGGCCAGCCCGCTTCGAGCGCCAGCGCATCGCCGGCGTCGAGACGCAACACGATCGGCAGCAACTCGTAGCCGAGCAACTCGCGCATGGCGGGCAGCGACACGAACTGCACGATGTGCGGCCAGTCGCTGCCGGGCTCGCGCATCGCGCCGAGACTGAACGCTCGCGAAGGGCGCACCGCCAGCCCGGAGGCGCG
>JBFJWO010000219.1:0-8321 GCA_041623575.1 Gammaproteobacteria bacterium | reverse complement strand
GCGCGCTCGCGGTAGGTGCGGATGGCGCCGACCGAGTCGAGCGAACGCAGCCATTCCATGAAACGGCTGGCCTGGGTCTCGATGATGTCCTCGGCCAGGCTGGCGGCCTCGCGGCGCGAGGCGAGGTTCTCCTCGATCACCGTCCGCAGATCGTCAACGGTGTACAGGAACACGTCATCGAGCTCGCCCGCTTCGGGCTCGATGTCGCGCGGCACGGCGATGTCGATCAGCAGCATCGGGCGGTGCTTGCGCTGTTTCAGCGCTTTCTCCAGCGCCCCCTTGCCGAGAATCGGCAGCGGCGAGGCGGTGGATGCGATCAGGATGTCGGCCTGCGCCAGCACCTGCGGGATCTCCGACAGCGCCACGGCATGCCCATTGCAGGTGGCAGCGAGAGCGGCCGCCCGCGCCGCGGTGCGGTTGGCGACGATGATCCGCCCCGCGCCCTGGGCCTGCAGGTGGCGCAGCGCCAGCTCGATGGTGTCGCCGGCGCCGATCAGCAGCGCGCAGGCCTGGTCCAGGTCGGCGAAGATCTGCCGGGCCAGGCTGACCGCGGCGTAGGCGACGGACACCGGGTTGGCGCCGATCTCGGTATCCGTGCGGACCTGCTTGGCCACCGAGAAGGCGTGCTGGAACAGGCGGTCGAGGTGCGAGCCGATGGCGCCCGCCTCGCGGGCCGCCGCGTACGCGGTCTTGATCTGGCCGAGGATCTGCGGCTCGCCCAGCACCAGCGAGTCGAGCCCGCAGGAGACGCGCAGCAGGTGGCGCACGGCCGCATGGTCGGCGAGGTCGAACAGGTACGGGTCGATGTCGGGCGCGCGCAGGTCGTGGAAGCCGCTGAGCCAGGCCCGGATGTCGCCGCCGGCCTCCTCGGGCGCATCGCAGTAGATCTCGGTGCGGTTGCAGGTGGAGACGATGGTCGCCTCGGCGACGCCGGCCACGGTGGTCAGCGCCTGCAACGCGCTCGGCAGCGCTTCGGGCGCGAACACCACGCGCTCGCGCACCTCGAGCGGTGCGGTGCGGTGGTTGAGGCCGACGGTGAGCAGGGACACGCTTCGCCTCAGCGCATCCGGCTGCCCGGCCGGTGCGTCGGAAAGGTCTCGAGGTCGGGCATGGTTCGGTGTGCGGCCTCCGCGGCGACAGGTGCCGGGAAATTATAGGGCACCGGGGAATTCGTTGGCTTGCTGGGTTATAGTGCCCGGCTATGGGGGCTTATATGCGTCTTGCGTCAGGTTTCGTCAATCCCCGCCTCGCGGGCGCCGCGTTGCTCGTGCTCGCGCTGGCCGCCTGCGCCACCCGGCCTCAGAGCGAGGCCGCTCCCCCCTCGATGGCGGCCACCGAGCCGGCTGTCCCCACCGTTGCCGAGACCGCGCCCGCGCAGCCACGGGCGCCGGTGGACGACGAGTTGTTCTACGAGCTGCTGGTGGCCGAACTGGCCGGGCGGCGCGGCGAGCTCGACCTGGCGCTGGACTACTACCTCAGCGCGGCGCGGCGCAGCGACGACCCGCGGATCGCCGAACGCGCCACGCGGATCGCCGTCTATGCGCGCAACGGCAACCGGGCCATGGAGGCGGCCGAGCGCTGGGTGGCGCTGGCGCCCGACAACATCGAGGCGCACCAGGTGCTGGCCACGCTGCACATCCGCGACGGCGACGTGGAAAAAGCCGGTGCCGCGCTCGAGACCGTCGTCACGCTGAGCGGCGACGACCCGGACGTGGGCCTCGAGCTGGTCACGTCGCTGCTGGGCCGCGAGCAGAACCACCGCGTCGCGCTCGAAGTCATCACCGGGCTGCTGCAGCGCTACCCCGATCGCGCCGTCGCGCACTACGCGCGCGGCATGCTGGCCGAGCGCGTCGACGACAAGGTGCTGGCGCTCGAGGCGGCCAGCCGCGCGGTGGCGCTGCGCCCCGGGTACACCGATGCGCTGGTGCTGCGCGCCCGCCTGCTGGTGGATGCCGGGCGCGCCGACGAGGCGTTCGCCGAACTCGAGGCGGCGATCGACGAGACCGACGACGTGCCGCTGCGCCTGGCCTACGCCCGGCTGCTGGTGCAGGCGGATCGCTTCGACCGCGCGGCCGCGGAGCTGCGCACGTTGTTCGAGAGCAACCGCGAGAACCCCAACCTGGTGTACGCGCTGGGCCTGCTGGCGATCGAATCGCGGCGCCTGGACGACGCCCGCGAGTACATGCTGCAGGTGGTGTCGCTGGAGGCGCGCACCAACGACGCCAACTACTACCTCGGGCGCATCGCGGAGAACCAGCGCGACTACGGGCTCGCGATAAGCCACTACCTGCAGGTCAACGACGGCGAGAACGAACTCGACGCGCAGATCCGCGTGGCCGAGATGCTGGCGCGGCTCGACCGCGTCGAGGAAGCGCGCACGCACCTGCGCAAGCTGCAGATCGTCAACCCGGAGCCGAACAACGCGGTGCGCTTCTTCCTGGCCGAAGGCGAGATCCTGCGCCAGGCCAGCCGCCACCAGGAGGCTTTCGAGGTGCTGAGCGAGGCACTGAGCGAGCACCCGGGGAACTCGGAGCTGCTCTACGCGCGGGCGCTGACCGCCGAGAAGGTCGGGCGCCAGGACATCGTCGAGGGCGACCTCGGCGAGCTGATCGGTAACGAGCCCGAGAACGGCCATGCCCTGAACGCGCTCGGTTACTTCCTGGTCGATCGCACCGACCGGCTGGAGGAAGCGCGCGGCTACATCACGCGCGCGCTGGAGCTGTTGCCGAGCGACCCGGCGGTGATCGACTCGATGGGCTGGCTGCAATACCGCATGGGCAACTACGAGCAGGCCCTCGTCTACCTGCGCAAGGCCTACGAGAAGCTGGAAGACCCCGAGATCGCCGCGCACCTCGGCGAGGTCCTGTGGGTGACCGGCGATCGGGAAGGCGCTTCCAAGGTCTGGAGCCGCGCGCTGGAACTGGCGCCCGAGGACCTGGTGTTGCGCAAAGTGATGCAGCGTTTCAACCAGTGACGCCCGGCGGTGCGGCCGCGGCCGCTGTCGCGCGTCGCCGCCCGCGACGGACCTTCCTCTGGATCCTGCACCGTGCCGCGGGTCTGCTCGCGGTGCTGGCGCTCGCCGGCGGCTGCGCGAGCACGCCCCCGCTGGCCCCGGACGACGACGACCGTGCCGCCTACCTGGCGCACGAGGCGCGCCTGGCGCCGCTGCAGGGCTGGCGCCTGGTGGCCCGCATCCGCTTCGTCACCGAGGAGCGGGGCGGCTCCCTCATCGTCAACTGGCGCCAGCGCGACGAGACCTTCGAGATCAACCTGCTCACCCCGTTCGGGCGCGGCCTGTTGCGCCTGACCGGTGACGGCCGCCAGGCCGAGCTGCTGACCCCGGGCGGCGAGCGCCTGAGCGCCAGCGATCCGGAGACGCTGTTCGCCGAGCACCTCGGGCTCACGGTGCCGGTCGAACCGCTGAGCCGTTGGGTGCTGGGGCTGGCGGCCGAGGGTGACGTCTTCGAGGTCGGCCCCGGCGGGCGGCTCGTGAGCCTGCTGCACGACGAGTGGTCGGTGCTGTTCCTGAGCTACGCGCGCGTCGAGGGGGTAGAGCTTCCCGATCGGCTGCGGCTGCGCCGCGACGGGCTCGAGCTGACCCTCGACACGCCGCAGTGGGAGCTGCAATGGGCGCTGGCCCGGCGCGACTGAGCGAGCCCGGCGAGGACCCGTCGACCTGGCCGGCACCGGCCAAGCTCAACCTGTTCCTGCACATCACCGGGCGGCGCGCCGACGGCTATCATGACCTGCAGACCCTGTTCCAGATCCTCGACCGCGGCGACCGCCTGCGCTTGGAGACGCGCGCCGACGGCGTGATCGAGCGGCGCAGCGGCAACCGCGCCGTCCCGTGCGCCGAGGACCTGGTGCTGCGCGCGGCGCGGGCACTGCGCGAGCAGGCCGGCGACGCCCGCCTCGGGGTCTCGGTCGACGTCGACAAGCGCCTGCCGGCCGGCGGCGGGCTGGGCGGCGGCAGCTCGGATGCGGCCACCGCGCTGGTGGCGTTGAACGCCCTGTGGGGGCTGGGGATGGCGAGCGAGGACCTCGCCCGCTGCGGCGCCGCCCTCGGCGCCGACGTGCCGCTGTTCGTGCACGGGCTCAGCGCCTTCGGCGCGGGGCGCGGCGACCTGCTGGAACCGCTGAGCCTGGGCGAGCGCTGGTACCTGGTGCTCGACCCCGGCGTGGCGGTGGCGACCGGGCCGATGTACGCCGAGCCCGCGCTGCGACGCGACTGCGCCCCGTTGTCGGCGGCCGAGGTGTCGTCGCCGGGCGGGCGTGCCCGCTGCATCAACGTCTTCGAGCCCGTGGTGCTCGCACGCTACCCGGCGATCGCCGCGGCGCACGAGTGGCTGGGGCGGCGACTGGCCTCGACCCCGGGCGGCGAGGGCCCTCGCCTCACCGGCAGCGGCGGGTGCCTGTTCGCCGCCTTCGACGACCCCGGCGCCGCCGAGGCGGTGCTCGGTGCCGTGCCCGCGCGCTGGTCGGGGTTCGTGGCGCGGGGCGTCGACCGCTCCCCGCTGCTCGAGCGCCTGGCGGCCGGTTGAGGCGGCATCCGGGCCCGGTACCTCGGCCCGCAACCGCCCTGCGCGAGGGCGTGTGTCGCCCCCCAAAGGCTTGCACCGTCCCCGAGGGGAAAGCACAATACGCCGGCTTTGCCGATCGGAACCGCCCGCGGCGGGCCGGCGAGGCGACCCTTGGGGTGTAGCCAAGCGGTAAGGCACGGGGTTTTGATCCCCGCATGCGCAGGTTCGAATCCTGCCACCCCAGCCAGTTGAGAGTACCTGAAGCATCGCGCGCGAGGCCGGCAGCCGCCACGCGACGATGGTCGGCGCACGCGCCCGGGGCATCGCGGTGGCAGTAACAAACCCGAGAGTGAACGGCGTGGCCGAAACCGATATCAACATCATGGTGTTCAGCGGCAACGCCAACCCGGAGCTGGCGCGACGGGTGGCGGCCAACCTGCACCTGCCGATGGGCAAGGCGGTCGTCGCCCGGTTCAGCGACGGCGAGATCAACGTCGAGGTGGAAGACAACGTGCGCGGCAAGGACGTGTTCCTGGTGCAGCCGACCTGCGCGCCGGTCGACCACCACCTGATGGAACTGCTGGTGATGATCGACGCCCTGCGCCGCGCTTCCGCCGAGCGCATCACCGCGGTGATCCCCTATTTCGGCTATGCCCGCCAGGACCGGCGCGTGCGCTCGGCGCGGGTGCCGATCACCGCCAAGGTGGTGGCGAACATGCTGACCAGCGTCGGCACCGACCGGGTGCTGACGGTGGACCTGCACGCCGAGCAGATCCAGGGGTTCTTCGACATCCCGGTCGACAACGTCTACGCCTCGCCGCTGCTGCTGGCCGACATCTGGCGCCAGAAGTACCCCAACGTGATCGTGGTGTCGCCGGACGTCGGCGGCGTGGTGCGCGCCCGGGCACTGGCGCGCCGCCTCGACGACGCCGACCTCGCGATCATCGACAAACGCCGCCCCAAGGCGAACCAGGCGCAGGTGATGCACATCATCGGCGAGGTCGCCGGCAAGACCTGCATCGTCATGGACGACATGGTGGACACCGCCGGCACCCTGTGCACGGCGGCCGCGGCGCTCAAGCAGGAAGGCGCCGTCAAGGTGGTGGCCTACGCCACCCACCCGGTGCTCTCGGGCCCGGCGATCGACAACATCTCGGGCTCGGAGATCGACGCCCTGGTGGTGACCGACACCATTCCGCTGTCGGATGCCGCCCGCGACTGCGACCGCATTCGCCAGCTCACGGTGGCCGGGTTGCTGGCCGAGACCATCCGCAGGGTGCACCGCGAAGAGTCGGTGAGCACCCTGTACATGGACTGAAACGCAACCAACCATGACGCCGCCGCGAGCGGCGTCGCAAAGTGATCGCGCCGGCCTGGTCGCAAGGCCCTCGCGCGATCGAACGCGACTATCTGGAGAGTATCGATGAGCAATGAATTCTCGCTGGCCGCCGAGGCGCGCAGCGACAAGGGGAAAGGTGCGAGCCGCCGCCTGCGTCGCGATGGCCTGGTGCCGGCCGTGCTGTACGGCGGCGGGCAGGACCCGCAGTCCCTCAGTCTGTCCCACAACGAGGTGATGAAGAGCCTCTCCCACGAGGCGTTCTACTCGCACATCCTCGAGCTCGAGGTCGGCGGCAGCACCGTGCAGGCGATCCTGCGCGACGTGCAACGCCACCCCTTCAAGCGCGCGGTGCTGCACCTCGACTTCCAGCGGGTGAAGGCCGACGAGGAGATCACCATGAACGTGCCGCTGCACTTCATCGGCGAGGACGTGTGCCCCGGCGTCAAGCAGGGCGGCGGCACCGTCAGCCACGTGGTCACCGAAGTGGAAATCACCTGCCTGCCCAAGGACCTGCCGGAGTACCTGGAAGTCGACGTGAGCAACGTCGAGCTGAACGACTCCGTGCACCTCTCCGACATCAAGGTGCCGCCCGGCGTGACCATCGTCGAGCTGACCTACGGCGAGGAGCACGATTCGGCGGTCGCGACGGTGAGCGTCCTGCGCACCGCCGACGTCGAGGAGGAAGAGGAAGCCGCGGAGGGCCTCGAGGCGGAGGAAGGCGAGGAGGGCGTCGAGGGCGCGCCGGAAGCCGACGACGAAGACGACAAGGACGACGACTGACCCGTGGAGGCGGCTGCTGCCAGCTTCAAGCTGGTGGCCGGACTTGGCAACCCGGGTGCGCGCTATGCGCTCACCCGGCACAACGCCGGGTACTGGTACATCGACCGCCTGGCCGAGCGCCTGGGCGCGCGCTTTTCCCCCGACCGCCGTTTCCACGGCCAGGTGGCGAGCGTGGCGCTCGGCGCGCGGACCCTGCGCCTGCTCAAACCCGAGACCCACATGAACCACAGCGGGCGCTCGGTGCAGGCGCTCGCCGCCTATTTCGGTGTCGAGCCGGGCGAGATGCTGGTGGTGCACGACGAGCTCGACCTGCCGCCGGGTACGTTGCGCGTGAAGCGCGGCGGCGGTCACGGCGGGCACAATGGCCTGCGCGACGTCATCGCCGCGCTGTCGACGCGTGAGTTCTGGCGCCTGCGTATCGGCATCGGCCATCCCGGGCATCGCGACGAGGTCGTCGACTACGTGCTGACGCGCGCGGGCGCGGCGGAGCAGCGTGCCATCGACGAAGCCGTCGAGCGTGCGCTCGGCGCCACCGACCTGCTGCTCGGCGGCAAGCTGGAGCAGGCCATGCACCGGCTGCACACCGAGCCGCGGGCCGAGGAGCCGTCCGATGGGCTTTAGGTGCGGGATCGTCGGCCTGCCGAACGTCGGCAAGTCGACGCTCTTCAACGCGCTGACGCGCGCGAGCATCGCCGCCGAGAACTACCCGTTCTGCACCATCGACCCGAACGTCGGCCGCGTGCCCGTGCCCGACGAGCGCCTCGCGCGCCTGGCGGCGATCGTCAAGCCGCAGAAAGTGATCCCCACCACGATGGAGTTCGTGGACATCGCCGGCCTGGTCGAGGGCGCCGCCCGCGGCGAGGGGCTCGGCAACAAGTTCCTGGCGCACATCCGCGAGACCGACGCCATCGCCCACGTGGTGCGCTGTTTCGCCGACGACGACGTCGCCCACGTCAGCGGGCGCATCGACCCGTTGTCCGACATCGAGGTGATCGACACCGAGCTGCTGCTGGCCGATCTGGAGACGCTCGAGAAAGCCGAGCAACGCGTGCTCAAGCAGACCCGCTCCGGCAACAAGGAAGCGCTGGTCCGTCACGCGCGGCTGCGCTCGGCGCTGGAGCACGCGGGCGCCGGTCGGGCGATGCGCGAGTTCGAGACCGACGAGGTCGGGCGCGAGCTGCTCGGCGAGCTGCACCTGATCACCGCCAAGCCCGTGATGTACGTGGCCAACATCGCCGAGGACGGCGCGCACGACAACCCGTACCTGGACAAGCTGCGCGAGCACGCCGCCGCCGGCGGGGCGCAGGTGGTCGCGGTGTGCGCCGCCATCGAGGCCGAGATCGCGCAGCTCGACGCCGCCGAGCAGGCCGAGTTCCTGGCCGAGCTGGGCCTCGAGGAACCGGGCCTGAACCGCGTCATCCGCGCCGGCTACGAGTTGCTCGGGCTGCAGACCTTTTTCACCGCCGGCGAGAAGGAAGCCCGCGCCTGGACGGTGCCGAGGGGCGCCACCGCGCCGCAGGGCGCCGGGCGCATCCACACCGATTTCGAGAAGGGTTTCATCCGCGCCGAGGTGGTCGCCTACCAGGACTTCGTCGCCTGCAACGGCGAGCAGGGCGCGCGCGACGCCGGCAAGTGGCGCCTGGAGGGCCGCGACTACCGCCTCGCCGAGGGCGACGTGGTGC
>JBFJWO010000218.1:0-8324 GCA_041623575.1 Gammaproteobacteria bacterium | reverse complement strand
GCGAGCGCCTGCGGCAGGCCGAGGACGAGTTGCGCGCGCGCTACCCGGGCGCCGCACTCCTGGCGCAGCCCTGCGACGTGCTCGACGCCGAGCAGGTGCGCTCGTTCGCCGCCGCCGTCGAGGCCCGCTTCGGCGCCACCGACGCGTTGATCAACAACGCCGGCCAGGGCCGCGTCTCGACGTTCGCCGACACCAGCGACGAGGCCTGGCGGGAGGAGCTGGCGCTGAAGTTCTTCGGCGTGATCTACCCCACCCGCGCGTTCCACGGCCTGCTGGCGCGCTCCGACCAGGCGGCGGTGGTCTGCGTCAACTCCCTGCTGGCGCTGCAGCCCGAGCCGCACATGGTCGCGACCTCGGCGGCGCGCGCGGGACTGCTCAACCTGGTGCGCTCGCTGGCCACGGAATTCGCACCGCAGGGCATCCGCGTCAACTCGATCCTGCTCGGCCTGGTCGAGTCCGGCCAGTGGCGTCGCCGCCACGCCGAACAGGCCGCCCCGGGCCAGTCCTGGGAAGACTGGTCGCGCGATCTCGCCCGGGACAAGAACATCCCGCTGCGGCGGCTCGGCAAGCCGCGGGAGGCGGCCAGCGCCATTGCCTTTCTCGCCTCGCCACGCTCGGCCTACACCACCGGCAGCCACATCGACATCTCGGGAGGACTGGCACGTCATGTCTGAAACCACCACGGTCGGCGAGGTCGTAGCGGCATTTCTCGAGCAGTGCGGCGTGGATGCCGCGTTCGGCGTCATCTCGATCCACAACATGCCGATCCTGGATGCCATCGGCCGGCGTGGGAAGACGCGCTTCGTGATGGCGCGCGGGGAGGCGGGTGCGACCAACATGGCCGACGGCTACGCCCGCGTCGGAAACCGCCTCGGCGTGAGCATCACCAGCACCGGGACCGCCGCCGGCAACGCCGCCGGCGCGATGGTGGAGGCGCTCACCGCGGGCAGCCCGCTGCTGCATCTCACCGGACAGATCGAGGTCGCGTACCTGGACCGCGAGCGGGCCTACATCCACGAAGCGCACAAACAGCCCGACATGCTGGCGGCCGTTTCCAAGCGCGCCTACCGCGTGTGGGGCGCGCACACGGCGCTGCCGACCCTGAAACAGGCCGTGCGCGAGGCACTCACGCCGCCGCGCGGGCCGGTCAGCGTGGAGATCCCGATCGACGTCCAGGCCGCCGCGATTCCCTGGCCCGCCGATCTCTCGCCGTTGCCGGTGGCGGCGCCCGTGCCCGACCCGGCTGCCCTGGATCGGCTCGCCGAGCGCGTGGCGGCGGCGCGCCGCCCGTTGCTGTGGCTCGGCGGCGGCGCGCGCCAGGCGGGCGCGGCCGTCGAGCGCCTGGTGGCGCTCGGCTGCGGTGTGGTGAGCAGCGTCCAGGGTCGCGGCATCCTGCCCGAGGATCACCCCAACTCGCTCGGCGCCTTCAGCGCGCAGGGCGACGTCGAGTCGTTCTACCGCACGTGCGACGCGTTGCTGGTGGTGGGTTCGCGCCTGCGCGGCAACGAGACCTTGAAATACCGCCTGCGCCTGCCCCGGCCCCTGTACCAGATCGACGCCGATCCGCGCGCCGAGAACCGCGCCTACGCGGCCGACTACTTCGTCTGCGGTGACGCCGCGCTCGCGCTGCAGGGGCTGGCCGAGCGTTTGCAGGGCAGGCTCGACGTCGACCCGGAGTTCGCCGGGGACCTGGCCGCCGCGCGCCTCGAGGCCGCGCAGGCGGTGCGCGCGACCCTCGGTCCCTACGGCGCGCTGGTCGACGCCCTGCAACGCAACCTGGGCCGCGAGTTCAACTGGGTGCGCGACATCACCCTCTCGAACAGCATGTGGGGCAACCGGCTGCTCGAGGTCTTTGCGCCTTTCGACGGCGTGCACGCGCTCGGCGGCGGTATCGGCCAGGGTTTGCAGATGGCGATCGGCGCGGCGTTGTCGCGTCCCGAGCGCAAGACCGTTGCGCTGGTCGGCGACGGCGGCCTGCAGGTGAACCTCGGCGAGCTGGCGACGGCCGTGCAGGAGCGGGCGCCGGTGGTGCTGGTGGTGATGAACGACCGCCGCTACGGTGTGATCAGGAACATCCAGAATGCCCACTACGGGGCACGCAACTATTTCACCGAACTGCACACGCCGGACTTCGGCGACCTCGCCCGCAGCATGGGCCTGGCCTTTCTCCGGCTCGACGACATGCGCGAGGCGCCGTCCGTGGTCGAGCAGGCGTTGAGCGGTGCCGCCCCCGTGCTGCTGGAAGTGGACATGGCGCGGGTCGGCCCGTTCGCCCGGCCGTTCAGCGGCCCACCGGTGCGCGACGATGCGGAGGCCGCGTGAGCCGGAACGTACTGCTGATCGGTCTCGGCGCGATCGCCCGCCGGGTGCTGCAGCAGGTGCCCGAGTCCGTCGCCGTGAGTCACGTGCTGGTGCGCGAGCGCTACGCGGCGCAGGCGAGATCGCAGCTCGGCGACAGCGCGCAGGTCGTGACCGACCCGGCGCACTGCGCAGAGCTGCCTGCGTTCGCGCTCGAGTGCGCGGGCCACGGGGCCGTCGCCCGGTACGGCCCGTGGCTGCTGGCGCGGGGCGTGGACGTCGGTGTGGTGTCGGTGGGTGCGCTCGCCGACGCCGCGCTGCTTGTCGAACTCGAAGCGGCGGCGCGCAGCGGCGGCGCGCGGCTGCACGTCCTCGCCGGGGCGGTGGCGGGGATCGACGCGCTCAGCGCGGCGCGCGAAGGCGGCTTGGACGAGGTGACGTACACGTCGCGCAAGCCGCCGGCGAGCTGGCGCGGGACGCCGGCCGAGGAACGCGTGGACCTCGCGCGACTCGCCGAGGCCTGTGTTTTCTACCAGGGCGACGCGCGCGAAGCGGCTCGCCGCTACCCGGCGAACGCCAACGTCGCCGCCACCGTCGCGCTGGCCGGGCTGGGGTTCGAGAACACCCGGGTTCGACTCGTCGCCGACCCCGGCGCCGGCGGTAACGTCCACCGCATCGAGGCCCGCGGGAGCTTTGGCGAGCTCGACATCGCGTTGCACGGACGCCCGTTGCCGGACAACCCGAAGACCTCCACGCTGGCCGCCCTGAGCGTGGTGCGGGCGTTGCGCAACCGCGGCTGGATGGCGATCTGAGGACGGCTTTCACGACCCCTTCCCGAGCGAGGACAGCCAATGGCGCTCAGCGGCATCGACAGGATCACTTACGGCGTGGCCGACCTCGAGGAGGGTCGGCGCTTCTTCACCGACTGGGGGCTCAGTGAGCGCGTGGGCGAACCGTCGCGGCTGCTGTTCGAGACCCTCGACGGCGGCGAGATCGAGCTGCGCCGGCTCGACGACCCGGACCTGCCGCCGGCTTTCGAGGAAGGGCCGACGGTGCGCGAAGTCATCTGGGGCGTGGCCGCGACGGCATCGCTGGAGGCGGTCGTGGAGCGCCTGCGCGCCGTCACCGACGTCGAGACCGGTGCCGACGGCGTCGTGCGTTGCACCGATCCGAACGGCCTGCGCGTCGGTCTGCGCCAGAGCCGCCGCCGTGCCGTCGAGGTCGTCGGGGCGGTCATGAACACCAGCGACAACCCCAGGGCCCGCGTCGACCGGCGCAGCCCGGTGTACGACCGGGCGCAGCCGCTCAGGATCGGGCACGTGGTGTTCTTCACGCCCGACCTGGCGGAAACGGAGGCGTTCTACCGCGAGGGCCTCGGCTTCCGGGTCTCCGACCGTTACCCCGGACGCGGCGTGTTCCTGCGCTGTCAGCCCGAGGGCGGGCACCACAACCTGTTTCTGCTGCGCACACCGAACGACCGGCGCGGGCTGAACCACGTGGCCTTCTCCGTGCGCGACATCCACGAGGTGTTCGGCGGCGGCCTGCACATCGGTCGCTGCGGCTGGAAGACGGAGATCGGCCCCGGGCGCCACCCGATCTCCTCGGCCTATTTCTGGTACGTGAGAAATCCCTGCGGCGGGCTGGCCGAGTACTACGCCGACGAGGATTTCCTGACCGCCGACTGGCAGCCCCGGGAGGACTGGGTGCAGGCCACGGAGAACTTTGCCGAATGGGCGATCGCCGGCGGCCTCGACGCCCGCACGCGCCGCCAGTACCTGCCCGAGTGAGCCGATGTGAGTGGCGTCGGCAGCGGCCGCTTGCGCCGGGGCCGCGGGCGTTGCCACAATCTGCGCGCGTGCCACCAGCGCGGGAGTGAACGATTGGCGCCCGGCGACCCGATCACCGACGATCTCATCGAGCGCTACTCGCGCGACGGCGTGGTGATGATCGAGGGCGCGATCGCGCCCGACTGGATCGAGGTCCTGCGAGCGGGCCTCGCGTACAACATCGCCCACCCGAGCGCGCGCGCCCGCGTGTGGAACCGCGACGAGCACGGGCGAACCACGTTCTACGACAGCCAGGCCTGGCGCGAGATACCGCAGTACCGCGACTTCGTGCTGCACTCGCCGCTGGCCGGGATCGCCGGGTACGTGATGAACGTCTCGGCGGTGAATTTCTTCTTCGACGCCGTGTTCGTGCGCTCGCCGGGCGTGCAGTTCCGCACCCCGTTTCACCAGGACGAGCCGTACTGGTCGGTGGAAGGCTTCGACGCCTGTTCGGTCTGGGCGCCGCTCACCGCGGTCGCCAGGAAGAGCGCGCTCGAGTTCGTGCGCGGCTCGCACCGCTGGCAGCGGCGGTTTCGCCAGACGGATTTCGGCGCCCTGACCGGCGACGCGCGCGACCGGGTGCGCTACGCCGAGGACGAGGGCGAGCCGTTCCCCGACATCGAGGCGAACCGCGACGACTACGACATCCTCGGCTGGGACATGCAGCCCGGCGACATCGCGGTGTTCAACGCGCGCATCATCCACGGCGGCTCGGGCAATCTCGACGCCGATCGCGACCTGCAGGTGTTCAACACCCAGTGGCTGGGCGACGACGTGCGGGTCGTGTTCCGCCCGCAGGGCATGGACCCGGATCACAGCGAAGCGATGACGGCCTGCGGCCTCGGGCCGGGTGACCGGGTCGGCGGTGACCTCTACCCGTGCGTGTGGCAGCGCGGCGCCGGCACCTGAAGCGCTGACCTGCGGGCGCGCACTCCACGCGAGCGGCGCGCGGCGACGACTCAATCGCCGAAGACTTCTTCGAGGGCACGTCGCATCACGCCTTCGTCGGGGTCGACGCCGGTCCAGTACTCGATGCCGATCCGGCCTTGCCCGACCAGCATGGCGAGGCCGTCGATCACGGTGCAACCGCGCTCGGCGGCCGCGGCGATGAACCGGGTGCGCGGCGGGTTGGGAATGACGTCGGTGACGATCATGCCGGGCCGCAACGAGTCGCTGTCCAGTGCCGGGCGCGCGTTCACGTCCGGGTACAGGCCGATGGAAGTCGCGTTGACCACGATGTCGGTGTCGGGGGGAACGGCGAACTCGCCTCGCCACGGCACGAAGTCGGCGTCGAACGGGTGGTCGCAGGCTTCTCGGACCGCGGCGTTCAGCAGGTCGACCAGTGCTTCGCCGCGCGCCGGCGAGCGGTTGACGACCGTGACATGAGCGGCGCCGGCCAGCGCCGTTTCCACCCCGATCGCCCGGGCCGCGCCGCCGGCGCCGAACATCACCAGGCGTTTGCCGCCCGGGTCGCTCACCCGCCGCAGGGCGCCCACGAACCCCTTGCCGTCGGTGTTCTCGCCGATGAAACGGTCCTCGCGGCGCACGACACAGTTGACGGCGCCCATCAGCGAGGCCGAGCGGCCCAGGCCGTCGAGGTGTTCGATCACGGCGACCTTGTGCGGGAGCGTGCAGTTGAAGCCGGCGAAGCCCATCGCGCGCGCGCCGCGCACGGCATCGGCCAGCGCCGCGGGCGCGACTTCGATGGTGAGGTAACGCCAGTCGAGACCGTGATGGCGAAACGCCGCCTCGACCATCGCCTGGGTGGGGTTCTCCGCGATCGGCTGGCCGAAGGCGGCGACCAGTTCCTGCTTGAAGTCGAGTGTCTTGGTCATGATGCGACGGGTCCGGTAGGGAAACGGGCTGGCAGGGACGGGCGTAACGCGGCCTGGTCCATCAGGGGTAGAGCAACGGGAACTCCTCGCCTTCGAACGGCGCGCCGTCGGCGAACTGCAGGTCGGGAAACGCGGGCGAGGTGGTGCCGGGGCGCACGACGAACCGCGCGCCGTTGCCGACCCAGCGCACCGAGATCACGCGGCGCCGCTGTGTCGAGGCATTCGCGGGCGCGCCGTGCAGCGTGCGGAAAGTGAACGCGATCGCGTCGCCCGGCTCGAGCGCCCAGCCGCGGATATCGAAGTCGTCGCGGCTGTGCGCGATATCCGGTACGGCCTCTGATGCATCGCCCGCATAGAGCGCGGTGCCGTCGAAGCGGGTCGGCCTGAAGTCCTTGCCCCAGCGGTGGGAGCCCGCGACATACTCGATGCTGCGTGCTCGCGGCACGCTGTCCACCGGCACCCAGAAGCTGACGCTGCGCGGCGCCTCCACCAGGTAGTAGGGCTGGTCGTGGTGCCAGGGCGTGGCCACCGAGTTGCCGGGCTCCTTGACCAGGATGTGGTCGTGGAACAGGCGCGCAGTGGGCGAGCGCATCAGTCGCGCGGCGATGGCGGCCATGCGCGATTCCACGACCAGCGCCCGGTAACCGTCGAAGCGGCGCCACACGCAGTAGTCCTGGAAGAAGGGCGCGCTGCCGTCGTCGGGCCGGTAGGTGCGCTCGCGCCAGCTCGGTGCCGCCTGGTTCTGCTCGATGGCTTCGCGGATGCCGTCGACCCACGGGCCGAACACACCGCGCAGCGGCACCACACCGTCGCGCTCGAAAGCCTCGACGAGGTCGCCGGTGACGAGGTGTTCGATGTCGAAAGCCGTCATTGCGTATCCCTTGCGCGCGAAGCGCGGCCGCCCTCGGGCACCACCCGGTGCGGGTTCCCGGTCGTGCCCGTGCGCCTATCCTACCGCCTCGACCCGGTACAGTGGCAATCGCGGGCGGCGGGCGATCACGGATCGCTTGCCCGGCGCCGTGCCGGTTCGTCGCTCATGGATCGAACGCATGCAGCCCGCTTCGCGCCGCACGTGCGACGGCGTCATCGCGTCCGCAAGTCGCCGGTGCATGCCGCGGACGAACAAGCCATCGTCGTACAGTCGGCGAACGCGGTGCGGTTGCGCGGGCCACGCCAACGGCGTAATGTCGAGCGCGCTGCAAGCAATTCCGTTCGGAAAACCCTCAGCTCGCGCCGGCGACGATCGCATCGCCGCTCGCGACGTGACGGTTCTCAGGGTGCACCGAGACACCCGCGAAAAACAGGGGAGGTACGAGATGGCTCAAGACAGCACGCCTCAGCAGGTCGCCGAGAAGGGCATGTGGAAAGGGCTTCATCCGGGGATGGGGCTCGCATCCAAGGGGATGGTGGTTGCGTTCGTGGTCTTCACCGCGCTCAACGTGGAGTTCGCCAACTCGATCTACGCGGCCATTCGCGGCTGGATCGAGTCGGCGCTCAACTGGTACTACATCAGCGCACTGGTGGTCATGCTGTTCGCCTGTTTCTACCTGATGTTCAGCCGTTTCGGGCGTATCAAGCTGGGCGACGACGACAGCGTTCCCGAGTTCAGCAACTTCTCCTGGTTCGCGATGCTGTTCTCTGCCGGCGTGGGTATCGGGCTGCTGTTCTTCGGCATCGCCGAACCGCTGTTCTATTTCGACAACACGCGCCCCTGGGGCTACCCGAACAACCCCTTCGCCGATCACGCCTTGATCACCGAGATGAACATCGACCGTGCGGTGCTGGCGATGCGCGTCACCTATTTCCACTGGGGGTTCCACGGTTGGGCGGTGTACGTCCTGATCGGCCTGTGCCTGGCCTACTTCGGGTTCCGCAAGAAGCTGCCGCTGACCCTGCGCTCGGCGCTCTACCCGATCATCGGCGAGCGCATCTACGGCCCGATCGGGCACGCGGTCGACCTGCTGGCGGTGTTCGGTACCGTGTTCGGCGTCGCCACCTCGCTGGGGCTCGGGGTCAGCCAGATGGCGGCCGGGTTGAACCACCTGTTCGAGATCGACCCCGGCGTCACCACCCAGGTCATCCTGATCGCGGTCATCTCCGTTGTCGCGACGCTGTCTGCCGTGTCGGGTGTGGGCAACGGCATCCGCATCATCTCGGAGTGGAACATCTGGCTCAGCGTGGTGCTGCTGGCGTTCTTTCTGTTCGGCGGGCCGGCCAAGTGGCTGATGGGGTTTTTCGTGACCACCGTCGGCGACTACCTCTGGAACGTCATCCCGATGGGCTTCAAGACCTTCAATACGGCGGGCGATGCGGCCTGGCAGGGCGGCTGGACGATCTTCTACTGGGGCTGGTGGATCTCGTGGGC
>JBFJWO010000217.1:0-8396 GCA_041623575.1 Gammaproteobacteria bacterium | reverse complement strand
GCACCGTCGCGCACGGGGGCGTCGGCCGGCGTGTGACTCATGCGCGCGCGCTCGAAGCCCGCGCCCGCCGTGCCGGGCGCGGGCCCGCGCGCCCGAGACGTGCCGCCAGCGTGCTCGCCGGCATCGGCTCCCCGAACAGGAATCCCTGCACGAGGTCGCAGCCGTTGTTCACCAGGTAGTCGTGCTGGAACTGCGTCTCCACGCCCTCGGCGACCACCTCGAGCCCCAGGTTGTGGGCCAGGTTGATGGTGGTGCGCACGATGATCTCGTCGTCCGGGTCACGGCCGATATCGGCGACGAACGATCGATCGATCTTCAGCGAGTCGATAGGCAGCAGCCGCAGGTACTGCAGCGAGGAGTAGCCCGTGCCGAAGTCGTCGATGGCGATGCCTACACCCGCCTCGTGCAACCGCCGCAGGTCGGCGATGGAGGTCTGCGGGTCGCGCATGATCGCTGTTTCCGTGAGCTCGAGCTCGAGATCCGTCGGGTCGACGCCGCTGGTTTCGATTGCCTCCAGCACGGAGGCGACGAGATCGTCGCGGTCGAACTGGCGCATGGACACGTTGACCGCCATCGAGAAGGCGCCGCCCAGGCCCTGCTCGCGCCACGCGCGCATCTGCTCGCAGGCCGCGCGCAGCACCCAGCGCCCGAGCGGGACGATGAGGCCGCAATCCTCGGCCACCTGGATGAAGTCGCCGGGGGCGAGCAGGCCGCGCCGGTCGTGGTTCCAGCGCAGCAACGCCTCGACCCCCACCACGCGCCCCGAACGCGCGTGGACCTTGGGCTGGAAGTACAGCACGAACTGGCCGTGGCGCAGCCCGTAGTCGAGGTCGTATTCGAGGATCGATCGCATCACCGCGGCTTCCTGCATCTCGCGCGCGAAATACTGGTAGTTGTTGCGGCCCAGGCGCTTGGCCTCGTACATCGCGGTGTCGGAGGCCTTGATCAGGTCGCCGGCCTCGCAGCCGTCCGCGGGGAAGGTCGCCAGCCCGATGCTGCTGCGGGCGACGATCTCGTTACCGGCGATCGAGAACGGCTCCTCCAGGGCGGCGAGGATCTTTTCCGCGACCTGTCCGGCCACCGTCGCGGCCGGGATAGCGTCGATCACCACCGCGAACTCGTCGCCCCCCAGGCGCGCGACCAGGTCTTCGCCGCGCAGGCAAGCGGCGACGCGCTCGGCGACACGGCGGATGAGATCGTCACCCACCTGGTGCCCGAGGCGGTCGTTGACCTGCTTGAAGTGGTCGAGGTCGAGGAACATCAGCGCCACGCAGGTGCCGGCGCGCCGGGCGCGCGACAGCGCCCGGTCGAGGAAGTCGTGGAACAGGGTGCGGTTGGCGAGCCCGGTCAGCGAGTCGGTGCGCGCCTGGCGTGCGAGCAGCGCCTCGGCGCGCTTGCGCTCGGAGATGTCGACCAGCGTGACGAGGGTCGCCGCGCGGCCGTGCCACTGAATGGCGCCGGCGCGAATCTCGCCGACCCCCTCATCGCCGCCGGGCAGCGCGATCGCAAGCTCCCGGGCGCCGGCCGGACACGGGAACGCCTGCCCGTGCAGCGCGCCGGGGCTGCTCGAGAAATAGCCTTCCGCGGTGCGATTGGCGAACAGCACCTCGTTGGTCGCGCCGGTCACCACGATCCCGGTCATGCACTGGTCCATGATCCGGCGCAGTTGCTGCTCGCGCTCGGACAGTTCCCCGGCGTAGGACTCGAGCTGACTCAACAGTCGGTGGCGTTCCAGCGCGTAGCGAATGCTGCGCTCGAGCACCTGCGCGGTGAGCGTGCTCTTGACCAGGAAGTCGGTTGCGCCGGCATGCATCGCCTGCAGATCGGTCTCGCGATCGCTCTGGCCGGTCAGAAACAGCGCCGGCGCCCGGTAGCCGAGCGCCCGCGCGCGTTGCAGGAGCTCCACGCCGGTGTGAGTGCCGAGGTTGTAGTCGAGCAACAGCAGCTCGGAGTCGTCGGCGGCGAAGGCGCCCAGCGTGGCCTCGCAGGTCGGGGCCCAGTGCAGGTCGAAACGCGTGCCGTCGATGGCTTCCAGCAGATCGCGCGTCAGCGCGTAGTCGTCCTCGTCGTCGTCGACGAGCAGGACGCGAAGCGGGCTGGTGTCGCTGATCGTGGGTCTCCTCGTGCTGTCCTCCGGCACGGGTCGCGGACCGGGCCCGCGCCGGCCGGCCTCCCGCTCACTGTGCCTGCGGGGTTCCCGCTTGCGCGCCGCTGTCCGACACCCGGTCGCCGCCGGCGGCGAACGCGTGGTTGAGGGCCTGGTCGGCGACGACCCACAACGCCTGACCGTCGAGGTCGAAGCGCCCGTGGTTGGTGGCGACGCCCGCGCTGACCGCGATCAGCCGCGGGCCGCCCAGCGGGTGACGCAGGCCGAGCTGGCGCACGGCGTGGACCACGTTGCGGCCCAGTGCCCACACCGCCTCGGTGTCGGTGGCCGGCAGGATGATGCCGAACTGGTCGCATTCCAGGCGCGCACAGAACATGCCGACCCGCCGCACGGTGCGGGTCATGGTCTCGACGATGATCTGGGCACAGGCGTCGGCGGTCGCCGACCCCGCCTGGCGCCGCAGGGCCTCGAAGTCGTCGATGCCGACGATCATCAGCGACAGCGGGCGCCCGTCGGCAGTGGCGTGCCGGGTCTCGGCACTCAACCGCGCGCGGAAGCTCTCGCGCTCCTGCAGGCCGGTGAGACGGTCTGGTCGCTCGGGGGTCGGCGCCGCCGGGCTGCGGCCTTCGCTCAGTGCTGACATGGGCTTGTCGTCCCAACTCGATGACCGCCTTAGCGGCTCTCGGGGGGCGAACTTTAAGCGGGCTGCCGCGCCGTCCCGGCATCGCCGGGGGCAGGCCGGCTCAGTTGCAGAAGCTCGAGACCACGCGGTTGCCGCCGGCGTCGATGGACTGCTGCAGGCGTTCGACCGCGTGCGCCAGCAGGTCCTCGAAGCGGTTGCACTCGAAATTACTGGTGGCGGTCGCGGCGAGGCTCACCACGCACTCGCGCTCCACGTCGTCCCCGGACTCCTGCAGCATGGCGAGCAGGCGGATGGCGAACTTGTGCGCGCCGAACTCGCGGGCGCCCGGCAACAGCAGCCCGAAGCGGGAGCGGCTGAGCCGCCCGCAGGTGTCGTGCGAGCGCGCGTTGGCGCGTAACCGGGCGGCTACGCCGTTGAGCAGCACTTTGGCGCGCTCGATCCCGTGGCGCCCGGCGAGGGCCTCCAGGTTGTCGAGGCGCAGCAGCACCAGCCCGAGGTCGTCGTCGTGACGTCGCGCCATCGCCATGGCCTTGCGGCCCTGGAACTCGAACAGACGCCGGTTGGCGATCCCGGTGAGGGTGTCGAAGCCCATGACCGGGTCGATCGCGCGCGCCAGCGGCGGTGCGGTGGACGCACTGGGCGCGGCGCGCGCAGCATCAGGCGCGGGGGGTGGAGCAGGCGCGGCGCGCGCAGCAGCGGGCGCGGGGGGTGCAGCAGGCGCCGGGGGCGCGGCGGGTGCCGGAGCGGGTTGCGGCTCTTCCGTGTCGAGCGCTGGCAGCGACTTGGTGGAGGCGCGTTCCTGCAGACGTTTCCAGTCCATGCCCGCCAGACTACCCAATTACCCGCCCGTTTGCATGCAATCCGGGGGCCACGGCCGCGCGGACCAGGGCCGGCAGCCGCTCGCCCGGGGCGGGTTCGTCGTGGGTACCGACCAGCGAAGGGCGGTCTCGTCAGCGCGGGTATGAGCCGGTGGCGTCGACCTCGATGTCCGGAAAACGCGCCGAGCGGGTGTCCGGGATCGGCTGGTTGTCGGCCGCGCGGTAGGTGAACACCAGCGACAGCTTGGGCGAGCGGCTATGGTTCTGACCGGCGTAGTGGAACACCCGGGCGGAGAAGAACAGCACGTCGCCGGGCGCCAGCTCGACGTCACCGGCGCCGGCGATCAGGGGCTGGTTCTCCTCGAGGTCCTCGCGCAGGAACAGCTCGGCGTCCAGGCGCCCGCGGTCGATGTCCAGGCGATGGCTGCCGGCGATGATCCGCAGGCACCCGTTGTTGGGCGTCTCGCGCCCCAGCGCCAGCCACACGCTGACCAGTTCCGGGCGGTCGAAGGACCAGTAGCGGATGTCCTGGTGCCAGTGCGTCGCGCTGCTGAAGCCGGGGTGCTTGGTCATGATGCAGTTGTGGTGGTTCTGCGACAGGGCGATGTGCGGCGTGCCCAGCAGCTGCGCCACGCGCCCGGTGAGCGCCGGTCCCAGCGCCCAGTCGCGGAACACCGCGTCGCGCGTGTAGGCGTGCAGCAGGCGCCGTGGTGTGTCGCCACCGGCGGCGCTGCGCGAATCGGGCCCCCCGGGATACCTGACGTCGGCTTCGAACTCGAGCGGCGCCATCGGCGGCGACAGCGAAGCCTCGGTCAGGCGCCGCATGCGCTCGCACAGCGACGTCTCGGCCAACCCCGGGACGACGATGAAACCGTCGCGTTCGAAGTGCTGCACCTCGGTGCGGCTGAACGGAGCGGGCGCGTCGGCGGCGGTCTCGTGCACGCCTCAGGCGCTCGCCAGCGTCAGGTCGAAGCGGGCTTCGAAACGCGCTGCGGCATCGCCGGCCGGGGTGAATGCCACGGTCACGCGCTCGCTCGCACTGCCCAGCGAGCGGTACAGGCCGTCGCGGGCGTTGCCGGGTTCGCCGGCCACGTACATCTGCGTCACCAGCTGGCTCACGCCCGGCGCCTTGACCGCGAAGTGGATGTGCGGCGTGCGCCCCGGGTAGGACACCGGGCGAATGGTGCGAAAGCGATAGCCGCCGTCGGCGCCGGTCACGAACTGGCCGTAGCCCTGGAAGTTCTCGTCCCGCGGGCCGCGCCGGTCGCCGGGATGGTGATAGACGCCGCGCGCGTCGCATTGCCAGATTTCCACGCGCGCGTCGGCGAGCGGTTGCCCGCCGGCGTCCAGCACGCGGCCGTAGAGATCGGTGATGTCGCCGCCGGCGATGCCGGAGCGCCCGGCGACGCGGGTCAGGTCGTTGTCGGAGTCGAGCGGCAACTCGCGCGGGTAGAACGGACCGCGGCTCGAGCGCGGCGTCAGCATCGCGCCGGTGGCCGGCGCGCAACCCGCCGCAGCCGCTCCGGCGACGAGCGCGGCGGTGCCGAGCCAACGGCGCCTGGAAAAAGCGTGGTGCATGGCTGTCTGTCCCTGGCCTTGACCTTTACTCGGACCGCTCGGATAGTCGCACGTTCCGCGCCCGCCGGGTAGCCCGTAACCGAGGAGGAAGACGCTTGGCGCAACCCGCATCGCCCGCGCCGCGCGCGGCGGCCGCGCTGCTCTACTGGTACGGCACCACGGTGTTTACGAGTTCGGCCTGCCTGCTGGTGCTGGAGATCGTCGCCGGGCGACTGCTGGCGCCGTACGTCGGCGTTTCGCTCTACACCTGGACCGCGATCATCGGCGTGATCCTGGCCGGCCTGTCGCTCGGCAACTGGCTGGGCGGCATCGCGGCGGACCGCGGCGCGGGCCACGTCGGTGCCGGCGTGGCGCTGCTCGCCGCATCGCTTGCCAGCCTGGCGGTGCTGCTGCTGCTCACGGTGGTGGCGCCGCTGGTGCAAGAGCGGGAGATGAGCCTGCTCGCCGCCAGCTTCGCGCTGGTCGCGGCCCTGTTCTTCCTGCCCGCGCTGCTGCTGGGTGTGATCACCCCGCTGCTGACGACCCTGGCGCTCGGCCTCGGACGCCGCACCGGGCGCGTGGTCGGCACGCTGCACGCGCTGGCCGCGCTCGGCAGCATCGTCGGCACGTTCGCCAGCGGTTACTGGCTGATCCAGTACTTCGGCACCCGCACGGTCATCGTCGCGGTCTCGGCGCTGCTCGGCCTGCTCGCGCTGCCGTTCCTGTACCGCCGCCCGAGCCTCGCCGCGGGCGGCCTCGCGCTGCTCGCGCTGTGCGGCGTGCTGGCCTGGGCCAACGACGGCTTCGCCGACCCGTGCGACCGGGAGAGCAACTATTTCTGCATCCGGGTGGTGGACAGTTCCGAGCAGGCGCCGTTCGGCGAGGCCCGCTCGCTGGTGCTGGACCATCTGCTGCACAGCACCAACCATCGCGAGGACCCTCGGCTGCTGCTGGCGCCGTACGTGCACCTGATGGACGAGGTGCTGCTCGACGCCAGCGAGCGCGCCGGCGTCGATGCGCCGCGCGTGTTCTTTGCCGGCGGCGGCGCCTACACCCAGCCGCGTGCCGCGCTGGCCCGGTTCGCCGCCGCCGAGGTGGTGGTCGCCGAACTCGACCCGGTCGTCACCGCGGTGGCGCGTGAACGGATGTACGCGCCTACCGCCCGCCTCAGCGTGCACCACGAGGACGCCCGAGTGGCGCTCGCCGCCTACCCCGACGGGCGCTTCGATTTCCTGGTCACGGACGTGTTCAGGGACGTCGCGATTCCCTATCACCTCGTCACCCGGGAGTACGCGCGACTCGTGCACCGCAAGCTGCGCAGGGGCGGCGTGTATGCGCTCAACGTGGTCGACGTGTTTCCCGACGCGCGACTGGCGAAGAGCCTGGTAAAGACCCTCGGTTCGGTGTTTGCGCACGTGCACGTGATGCTCGAACGGATTCCGCGCGGGCGCGAGCGCGTGACCTTCGTGCTGATCGCAAGCGATGCGTACCGCCCGGCCGAGATCATGCGCGCGCGCGAAGGGTTGCAGCGGCGCTGGCTGCGCATCACCGAGCCGTTGCTGGCGAGTGGTGCCCCGCTCGCGAGCCTGCCCCTGCTGAGCGACGACTTCGTGCCCGTCGAGCGCCTGGTCAGCCCCCTGCTGCTCGGCGCCGAGGGGCGTTGAGCGCGCCGCCCTGCTAACATTCGCCCGCGTGTGTACTTCTGCATCCAATCTGCCCGGCCGGTGAGCGAGGGCAACTCGCTGCGGCTGGCGCCGCCGCAGGCGGCGCCCGAATCCTACCGCCAGCGCTCGGACTGGCCGCGCTCGGCCGAGGTTCCGGCGTTTCTCATCGGGCCGGCGCGCCCGGCGGCGGTGCTGGCGGCACTCACCCGGGTCGGCGACGAGTGGCACGTGGTGTACATCCGCCGCGCGCGCAACGAGCGCGACCACCACAGCGGCCAGGTGGCGTTTCCCGGCGGGCGCTACGAGCACGAGGACGGCAGTCTGGAGCGGGCGGCGCTGCGTGAGGCCCACGAGGAGATCGGGCTCGAACCGCGCGCGGTCAAGCTGCTCGGGCGGCTCGCCCCGTACCAGACCATCACCAACTACCTGGTGACGCCGGTGGTGGGCACGGTGCCCGCGGGCTACCCGTTCGAGGCCGCCGCAGACGAGGTCGGCCGGGTGTTCACCATTCCGCTGCGGTGGCTTTCCGACCCGGCCAACTACTCGCTGAAGCCCCGCAAGCCGGCGCTCGCGGGGCGCCCGGTCGACGTCGTCTACTACCGCCGCTACGACGGCGAACTGCTGTGGGGCGCCACCGCCCGCATGACGCTGGCGTTGATCGCGGCGCTGCGCGTCGAGCCGCGCTAGCGGCCTCAGCTGAAGATCACGACCCGGTCGCGCCCGCCGCTCTTGGCCTGGTAGAGCGCCTCGTCGGCCTGCTTGATCAAGCCCTCCAGGCTCTCGGCGCGGCGCAGGCTGACGCCGATCGAGACGGTGACCCCCAACTCGGCGTCGTCGAGCGGGATACGCAAGGCGGCGATCTCCTGGCGCACGCGCTCGAACACGTTGGACGCCCCGGCCCGGTCGAGCCCGGCCGCCAGCACGCAGAACTCCTCGCCGCCGAAACGCGCGATCAGGTCGGACTGGCGCAGGCAGCGGGTCAGCGTGGCGGTGATCTCCTTCAGCACCACGTCGCCGACGTGGTGGCCGTGGGTGTCGTTGATGCGCTTGAAGTGATCGGCGTCGATCATGGCGCTGGCGAGCGTCAGGTTGCCGCGCTTGGCGTTCTCGTGCAGCCGCTCGCCGGCTTCGAACAGGTAACGGCGGTTGTAGGCGTGGGTGAGGTAGTCGCGGGTGGCCGATTCCTCCACCAGGCGGATGTGCTCGATGGTCTCGACGCCCTGGGTGACCCGGCAGTGGAACTCTTCCACCGACAACGGCCGGGTGATGAAATCGTTGGCGCCGAACTTGAGCAGCTTCGCCGCCAGGCGGGCGTCGCCGGCCTCGGCAAGGGCGAGGATGGCCAACTCGCTGCGTCGGACGCGCTCGCGAATCCGCCCGAGCAGGGCCAGCGGGTCCATGCCCGGCAACCCGTGGTCGATGATCGCGAGGCGGATGCCGCTGTGTGCTTCGAGCACCTGCAGCACCTGTTCCGCGTCCGCCGCCTCGAAAGTGCGGTACTGCTGGATCCGCAGCAGGTCGCGCAGGTATTCGCGGTACTGCGCCGAGCCGTCGGCGATCAACACTTCGATGAAGCGGTTGTTGTAGACCCGGTGGATGACATTGGT
>JBFJWO010000216.1:0-8421 GCA_041623575.1 Gammaproteobacteria bacterium | reverse complement strand
GGAAACGGCCGGGCTGTCGTTCCTCGGCCTCGGCGCCCAGCCGCCGCAGGCCGATCTCGGCTCGATGCTGGGCGACGGGCGCAAGCTGATCATCACCGCCCCGCACGAGGCGAGCAACCCGGGCCTGGTGATTCTGCTGCTGGTGATCGGCACCAACCTGGTGGGCGACGGCCTGCGCGACATCCTGGACCCACGTCTCAAGGCAGGCGCCATGACCCGGCCGGCGGCGGCCACCGCCGTCGCCGCCGAAGTGCCGCCCACGACGACGGCCGGCACGGCCGACGACGAGGCGCTGCTGCAGGTACGTGACCTCGATACCTGTTTCGTGATCGGCGACGAGGTCTACCACGCCGCCAACCAGGTGTCTTTCACGGTGCGTCGCGGCGAGGCGCTGGGCATCGTCGGCGAATCGGGGTCCGGCAAGTCGGTGTGCGCAATGTCGGTGCTCGGCCTGGTGCCCACGCCGCCCGGCGTGATCCGTGGCGGCAGCGCCCGTTACGCCGGGCGCGAGCTGATCGGCGCTCCCCTGGACGTCCTGCAGGACGTGCGCGGGAAGCGCATCGCCTACGTCTTCCAGGACCCCCTGACGACCCTGAACCCGCTGCTGCGGGTCGGCGACCAGGTCGCCGAGGCGATCGTGCGACACCAGCGCCTGGGCCGGGCCGCCGCCCTGCGGCGCGCGGGCGAGCTGTTCGCGCAGGTCCAGATCCCCGACCCCGTCCAGCGCCTGCGCGCCTACCCGCACCAGCTGTCCGGCGGTCAACGCCAGCGTGTGGGGATCGCCATGGCGCTGGCCAACGATCCGCAGATCATCATCGCCGACGAGCCGACGACCGCGCTCGACGTGACCACCCAGGCGCAGGTCCTCACGTTGCTCGATCGCCTGCGCCGCGAGCACGGCGCGGCGCTGGTGTTCATCACCCACGACTTCGCCGTCATCGGGCAGCTCTGCGAGCGGGTGCTGGTCATGTACGCCGGGCGGGTGGTCGAGGAAGGCCCCGCCGCGGCCGTGTTCGCCACACCGCGCCACCCCTACACGCGCCGCCTGCTCGACTGTGTGCCGGTGCTGGGACACCCGGAACGCGCCATAGGCGCGATTCCGGGCCTGCCCCCGGCGGTCAACCGGCTGCCGCCCGGTTGCGCGTTCGCCCCGCGCTGCAGCGACGCCCGCGAGCACTGCCGGCGCGAGCCGATCGAACCGCAGCCGGTGGGGGCCGGGCACTACGCGCGCTGCGTGCGGGTGCACGAGCTGGCGGCCGCACCCGATGCCTGACGTACCCGCACCCGGCGGCGAGTTGCTGGTCGAGGCCCGCCACCTGCGCTGTCATTTCGGCGGCGTTCGCAACCTGCTGGGCCGGCGCTCGCCGACCGTGAAGGCGGTCGACGACGTGTCGTTCGAGGTGCGCCGCGGGCGCGCGCTCGGCATCGTCGGGGAATCGGGTTGCGGCAAGTCGACGGTGGCGCGCATGCTGGTCGGTCTGCTGGCGCCGAGCGCCGGCGAGCTGACCGTGGCCGGCACGCACTTGCCGGCCCGCACGCGAGCCGCCGCGCGAGCGCTGCACCGGCGCGTGCAACTGGTGTTCCAGGACCCGGTCAGCTCGCTCAATCCGCGCAAGAGCATTCGCCAGATCCTCGAAACGCCGCTGCGCGCATTGCGGCGCGTCGGCGCCGGCTCGCGCACGGCGCGGGTGGAAGAGCTGATGGACCTGGTGAGCTTGCGCCCCGAGTTCCTGGACCGCTACCCGCACGAGTTCTCCGGCGGTCAGGCGCAACGCATTGCAATCGCGCGCGCGCTGGCCGCCGAGCCTTCGCTGCTGGTGCTGGACGAACCGGTCTCGGCGCTGGACGTCTCCGTGCAGGCGCAGGTGCTCGGGCTGCTGAAAGACCTGCAGGCACGACTCGGCCTGACTTACGTGTTCATCTCCCACGACCTCGCCGTGGTCGAGCACCTGTGCGACGAAGTGGCGGTGATGTACTTCGGCAAGATCGTGGAACACGGGTCACGCGCCGAGGTGTTCGGGCGTCCCCAACACGACTACACCCGGCTGCTGCTGTCGAGCGTACCGACGCTCGGTACGGCCTGAGGGCCGCGAGACCGCGTCGCCCGGCGCTTCAGTCGGGGCGGTAGTCGCGCGTCGCCTCGGGGTCGTCCGTGCTGACGGGCAACGCCTCGAGCGCCGCCCACGCCTCCGGGGTAATCGGCGCTGCTGCCCATTCGAACGTCTGGGCCACGCGCTCGGGCCTGCTGACGCCGCAGATCGTGGAGGCGATTCGCGAGTCCCGCAACGAGAACTGCAGCGCGGCGGCACCCGGCGCGATACCGTGCTCGGCGCACACCGCTTCGACGCCGCGCACGGGCGCGAGCGCCTCGTCGCCGGCGGCCTGGTACACGTAGCGCGGGTAGGCGTCCGCGCCTTTCGCCAGCACCCCGCTCGCGTACGGCGCCGCGTTGAAGACCGCGATGCCCTTGCCCGCGGCGAAATCGATCATCGCCTCGGCGTTGCGGTTCACCAGGGTGAAGCGGCTGTGGGTGATGATCGCGTCGAAATCCCAGTTACGCAGGATCGGCATCATCACGTCCACCCGCCCGGCCGCGAGCCCGATCGCCTCGGCCAGCCCCTCTTCTTTCATGCGCTGCAACTCGCGCAACGCGCCGTCCGCGGCAGTGATGTCGTCGAGCGAGGCGGCGTGCTCCGGGTCGTGCAGGTGCAGGATGTGCACCCGCTCGAGGCCCAGCGCGGCAAGGCTCTGCTCCAGCGAGCGGCGTGCCTGCGCGGCGTCGAAGCGGTTGCTGTCGGGGTCGCGGTCGAGCTTGGTGGCGACGATCGCACCACCGGGCAGGCCCCCCGACTCGCGCAGCACCTCGCCGATGAGTTCCTCGGAGCGGCCGAGCCCGTAGATCCGCGACGTGTCGACGAACGGGCACTCGCTTTCCAGCATCGCCCGGATCGTCGCCCGCGCGCGCGCCGGGTCGACCTCGTAGCCATAGGTGCCCGGCATGTTGGCGAGCGCCGTGGTGCCGAAACAGATCGGCGGCACGGCGAGAGTGTCCGTCACCGGGTTGCGTGCACTGAGGTCTATGGCTGCGCTCATCGACTCCTCCTTCGTCATCTTCTCGCCAAGGTTACCCGCGAGTACGGTCTGTGACGCGTTGCGTTCAACGGCCCGGCAACATTGCCGAGAAGGTGCCGTCTCGCAAGACCGCGTGGCGAACGGCCGCGCCGATGTGCCCCAGCACCATCAGCGAGGCGGTGATCGCCAGCACGGCGTGTGTCCACCACAAGGTCGCACGCAGGGCGCGATCGGCCGGGCCGAAGCCGGGCAGGTCGAACCCGGGCAGGGGCACGCGCTCGGCGGATGCGGCGAGCAGCAGGAAACCGCTCACCGGTAACGCGAGCAGGACGACGTAGAACGCGCGGTGCACGCCAAGCGAGAGTCGCGCCGCCGTCGCGCCCAGGGTCACGGGCGGCGGAGGGACCGCATGCGTGAGTCGCCAGCACAGCCTGACCAGCATGGCGACCAGGATGGTCAGGCCGGTAGCGGCGTGCAGGCGCAGCACCTCGAGCCGCCGCGGATCGTCGTCGGCGAGGTCGCCGAGGTCGAAGCCCAGCGAAAGCTGGTAGAGCACGGCGGCCGCGATCAGCCAGTGCAGCACCTTGTGCACGCCCGTCCAGCGCGCCGCGCCGGCCGTTCCCGAGTCGTTCATGGCCGCAAGCCTAACACCGATCCTGAACCCGGGCCCCCCGCGCGTACCCGCTCTCCGTTCCCGGCGCACGCCCGCGCAACCGCGCGCGGTGGCAGCGGTCGCCGCCGAGGGTCTGCGCCCGCCAAGCGCCGGCTCAACCCTTGACGCACATCACCTGCTTCAGGGTGTGCTCGATGGTCACGAGGTCGGCCTGGTTGGCCATGACCTCGTCGATGTCCTTGTAGGCCCCGGGGATCTCGTCGAGCACGCCGCGGTCCTTGCGGCACTCGACGCCTTTGGTCTGCCGGGCGAGGTCGTCGACGGAGAACTCGCGCCTGGCCTGCTTGCGACTCATCCGCCGCCCGGCCCCGTGCGCGCAACTCTGGAACGACGCCGCGTTGCCGAGACCGCGCACGATGAAAGAGCGCACCCCCATACTGCCCGGAATGATGCCGAGTTCGTCCTTGCCCGCACGGATCGCGCCCTTGCGCGTGAGGTAGACGTCGGCCCCGAAGTGGTGCTCGCGCTCGACGTAGTTGTGGTGGCAGTCGATCGCTTCGCCCTGCGTCTCGAAGCGTGGCAACAGGGGGCGCATGGCGTCCAGCACCAGACGCAGCATGTGCGCGCGGTTGTAGTGCGCGTAGTCCTGGGCCCATTGCACGGCGGCGACGTAGTCGTCGAAATGCTCCGCACCCTCGGTGAAATAGGCGAGGTTGGCGTCGGGCAGGTTGCTCAGGTGCTTGAGCATGTCCTTTTTCGCAAGCGCGATGAAATAGCGCCCGATGGCGTTGCCGATGCCCCGACTGCCCGAGTGCAGCATCACCCACACGCGGTCGGCTTCGTCGAGGCACAGCTCGATGAAATGGTTGCCGCCGCCCAGGGTGCCGATCTGGCGCGCCATGGTGCGCTCGAACGAACGCATCATCTTGGTGATGCCGGGGTGGCGCTCGACCAGCGGTTGCAGGGATTGCTGCACCCGGCGCACGTTGTCGGCGCGCACCGAGGGCTCGCGGTGCTCGGCGAACCCCACCGGCACGGCTTTCTCGACGGCGCTGCGCAGGCGCTTCAGGGTGTCCGGCAGATCCTCGGCGCGCAAGCTCAGGCGCACCGCGTTCATGCCGCAGCCGATGTCGACGCCGACCGCCGCCGGGATGATCGCGCCGCGGGTCGGGATCACCGACCCGACCGTGGCGCCGATGCCGAAGTGTACGTCGGGCATGGCCGCGACGTGACTGTGCACGATCGGCAGCGACGCGATATTGGTCAACTGCTCGAGCGTCTTCGGGTCCACTTCGCTGGTGTAGACCTCGACCGGCACGCGGCCTTCGTCGAGGTGCAGACGTACGGGCATGATCGCTTCCCAAAAAAACCGGTAACAGTTCGCAACCGGGTTTTCTCAGCGACCCGGGAGGACACGACTGCCTCCCGGGAAACGCTCGCGGGAGGTCAGGGGCTCGAAACGAATCTCGTCACGCGGATTGTCGGACCTGCAGGGCGCCGCCGCGGCGCCCTGCTATAACGGGCCGAAAAGGCTAGCCGCGCCCGCCGGGCGTGTCAACCGCGCCGCCCGGCGGACGCGTTCCGACTCTTGCGATCCGCCGCAGGACGGGCTGCGTACGTGCGGGCTACGGCGCGACGCACATCGGGTCGCTGTCGAAGTAGCGCCACTCCCGGGTGTCGGCGACCGACAACCCGTCGATGGTCTCACCGCCAGCGAGCGTCGTGCGCCGCCGCCCGCTGTCATAGGCCATCGCGGTGTGCGCGCGAAACGGGAGCGTCGATTTCGGCGCCCACTGCGTGCCGCCCCACTCCCAGAGCAGGCCCGGCAGCGTGCCGCCGCCGTTGTTCTGCGTGAACAGCAGCAACCGCCCGCGGTCGTGGTCGAACGCCATGCCCTCCGCAAACAGCAGGCCCCCGGTGGCCGGTCCCGGCAGCGCGACGCGCCGCCACTGCTCGCCGTCGAGTTCCCACGTGTCGCCGCCGGTGTGGTCGGGCGGGCGCAGGAAATAGCCGCCGCCGTGCAGCACCAGCACGTTGCGGGTGCGATCGAAGGCCAGGGCGTGGTTTTCGCGGCCCGGCGGCCAGCCGAGGGCCGAGCCCGACTGACCGGGCGTCGGATCGCCCGCCACGTTGCGCTCGACCCAGTTCACGCCGTCCCACTCCCACAGATCGCCGAGCTGGATTGCGGATGCGTCACGCCCGCCGTGCATGACCACGCGCCGGCGGACCGGATCGTAGGTCATGGCGTGCAGCCAGCGCGCCGAGGGCCCGGGCGCCGCACGTTCGCTCCAGGCGATTCCGTCCCATTCCCAGGTGTCGCCGTACACCAGCGGCGCACCGGGATTGCCCGGGTTGCACAGCGAATCGGCGCACAGGAAACCGCCGAACAGCACGGTGACGCCGCGCGCTTCGTCGTAAGCCAGCGCGTGGTTGTAGCGCGCCGGCGGTCCCCGCACGTCGACGACCTGCCAGGCGCCGGCCGCGTCGCGTTCGAGCGTCGTGAGCTCGACCGACAACGAAACGACGAATCCCTGCGGCGAGAGGATCTCCCGAGCGCCGCCGTGCAACACCATGCGCCCGCGGTTGCTGTCGTATGCCATGGCGTGCAGCTTGCGGACCTCGGGCAGGCTGCCGCCCTGCTCGCTCGCCCCGTCGACCATGCGCACGAACGCCCTGGCGCTGGCCGTCGAGCCGCAGGGGTTGGTGACCACCACGTCGTACGTGCCGACGTCGTCCAGGCCCAGCGGGTCGATGCTCATGACGTCGCTGCGAGTGCCCGTGATCCGACCGTCGTCGACGAGCGCCACCGCCACGTTGCCCTGGTACTTGCGCCACTGGTACTGGAACGGGCCGAAGTGCGGTCCGTCGGTGCGCGCGGCCACGCTGAAGGTGTGTGCGAGGCACGGTGCGGTGTCGCGGCTGAGCGGCGACGTGGCGATCTCCGGCAACAGGCAGACCGGGCTGCCGCCGAGCGCCTGTACGACGGCACCGTAGGCGTTCACGTAGCGGCGCACGCCGGGATCGCTGCTGGGGTGCGCGGTGTCGGTGAGGATTTGCGCCACCTCCCTGCCGCTCAAAGCCGGATTGGCCGCCATGACCAGCGCACCGACGCCGGCCACGAACGGTGCCGCGGCGCTGGTACCGCCGAACGCGTGCGGCGCAGGATCGACGCGGTCGCCGCCGACCCAGACAGCGCCGGGCCCGAACAGGTCGACGTCCTTGTCGCCGAAGTTGCTGTCGGGCCGGCGCCCGCTCGCGTTGTCGGCCAGCGCACCGACACACAACACGCCGCCGTTCTCGCAGGGCACGATCCAGGCTTTCTCCCAGCAGGGAAAGCCGATCCCCGGCACGCAGTCCTCCTCGTCGACGTTGCCGCCGTCGTTGCCGGCCGAGGCCACCAGCAGCAGGCCCGCATCGTGTGCCGCGCGCGTCGCGAGATCCAGCGGGGTCACGGCCACGCTGGCGAGCGCCGGCACGCGGGCGCCGAAGCTCATGTTGAGCACCCGCGCGCCGCTCGTGAAAGCAATCGCCCAGGCGCCGAGGTAGTTGAAGACATCGCCGCTCAGGCGAATGGTGATCGCCTCGGCCACCGGACCGGCCGGACCGGCCGCGCCCTTGCCGTCGTCGGCCACGCCCATCGCGGCGCTCACGACGTTCGTGCCGTGCCAGGGGCATGGCCGACCGCTGCACAGCAGATCGCCCTCGGTAAAGCCGGTTTCGCTGATCGAGTTCGGATGATGCTCCCACGCCGCCGGCATGTCGTCGGACGGCGCAAAGCCAGCGTCGATCACGGCGACCCTGACCTTGTTGCCGAGCAGGCCGCCGAGGTCGAGGGCGCGCCACGCCTCCCCCACGCCGATGTTCTGCGTGCCGGCGCCGAGCCCCATGTAGCTCCAGGTGAAGGCGTCGCTGGTGAAGCCTGCGCCGCCGACGCCACTGGCCAGGCACCCCGGCGGGCCGCCGCCGACACACAGCGGGCGGGCGCTGCCTTCGCGGGTGCTGCGCTCGCGAAAGCCGGTCGGCGTCATCACCAGGTTGAGGCCGGTGGGGGTGCCGGCCGCGCTTTCGCGCACCGCGAGCGCGAACAGGCGCAGGCCGGCTTCGTTCGACACACGCAGTTCGCCCGTGACGACCGGGTCGAGCGCCTGCAGGTCGGCGGCCAGGGCGGACGGGTCGACCCCGGCCGGGTCGACCCGCAGCAGGTGCATTGCCGGCCCCGGTAACGCGAAATCCCCGGGCACGAAACTGCGCTCGACGCGCCCGCCCCAGCGCTGCGCGATCGCCTGAACGGCGGCATCGTCATCCGACACCACGATCAGTTCTTCGTCCACGAAATGCAGCGGCACGCCGCTCGCGTCGGTGAGCGCACTCACCGTGCGCTCGCTGGCCCCGTCGAAGCCGATGATCTTTGTAACGCTCGGTCGTACGAGCGCGTCGACGCGCACTACCGGCGCCGGCGAAGGGATGTGATGACCACCGTCGTCGTCGCCGCCGTCGCTACCGCGTCCGCCGCCACCGCAACCAGCCAGTGCCGCCAGCGCGCCGGCCAGCAATGCCCGCGACAGCGTACGCTTCGTTGTTCGAACTCGCATCGCGCTCTCTCCAATTCCGTTCGTCACGGCCACCGCCACGCGGCGGCACACGGTTGGAGTCGGCGAGAGTCGCAACGACGGCCCGCGATACCGGCACATGGGCACTGGGGCGGTCGACATTGCAGACGTAGCGCGGCAAAGGAG
>JBFJWO010000215.1:0-8453 GCA_041623575.1 Gammaproteobacteria bacterium | reverse complement strand
GACGCGGAGCACCGGCGGGTGCTGGCCCTGTGGCCCGAGGAGGTCACCGACACCGAGTTGTCGGCAGCCGCTCGGCGCGTGCGTTTCCAGCTCGGGCAGGCGGACAAGTTCCGCGCCGGGCTGATCCGCGCCGGCGCCTGGGATTCCGCGATCCGGGCCACGCTGCGCGACTACGGCCTGCCGGAGGACCTGGCCATCCTGCCGCACGTGGAGTCCTCCTACGACCCGAGCGCACACTCGCACCGCGGCGCGGCCGGGATCTGGCAGATAACCCGCCCGACCGGGCGCCGTTACCTGCGGGTCGATCGCATCCTCGACGAACGCCGCGACCCGCTGCTCGCCACCGACGCCGCGGCGCGCCTGCTGCGCCACAACCTGCAGCTCACCGGTAACTGGCCGCTCGCCATCACGGCCTACAATCACGGCGCGTCGGGGGTGCGCCGGGCCGTGCGCGTCACCGGCAGCGACGACATCGCCACCATCGTTCGCAACTATTCCAGCCGCCGGTTCGGCTTTGCTTCGCGCAACTTCTACGTCGCGTTCCTGGCGGCGCGCGAGGTGGCGGCACGCGCCTCGCTGCACTTCGGGGAACTGGTGCCCGACGCACCCTTCGACGACACCGTGCTGGCGCTGGAGCGCTTCGTGCCCGCCCGCGCGGTGGCCGCCGAACTCGGCATCCCGCTGGCCGAGCTTCGCCGCCACAACCCGGCGTTGCGCAACAGCGTGTGGAGCGGGCAACAGCACATCCCGCAGGGTTACCGCCTGCGCGTGCCGCGCGAGCGGCTCGACCCCGAGGCCACCCCGCGGCTCCTCGCCCGGCTGCACGCCGGCCACGGCCACGACCGGCAACGCCGGCAGCGCGAGTACACCGTCGAGCCGGGCGACACGGTGTCGACCGTCGCCGAACGCTTCGGAGTGAGCGTGCGTGATCTCCTCGACAGCAACGATCTGCGCAACCGTCACTTCATCCGCGTCGGGCAGGTCCTGCGGCTGCCCGTCGAAGACCCACCGGGCGCCATCGCCGGCGCCGCGCCCGTTGCCGCACCGGCCGGCGTGGCAGCGGCTGTGCCCCCCGTCGACGGGCGTTACACGGTACGCCCGGGCGACAGCCTGTCATCGATCGCCGCCCGTTTCGGGGCCAGCGAAGGCGCCTTGGCCCGCTGGAACGCGCTGGCCGACGCGGACCTCATCCAGGCCGGCCGGTCCCTGATCGTTTCCGGCGAGGTTGCGCCGGGCGCCACCGCCGACGACATCGCGCCGATCGCCGCGGCGGCGGTCAGCCCGCCGCAGGCCACAGCCGCCCGCGTCGAGCCAGAACCCGGGGACGCGCCGGGAGAGCCGCTCGCCGCCGCCCCACGCGCGATCTACGGCAACGACCCGCTCGACTATTCGGTGGCGGACGACGACTCGGTGGAGATCCAGTTGCCGGAGACCCTCGGGCATCTGTCGCAATGGCTGGCCGTGCCGACCCAGCGCCTGCGCGACCTGAACGACCTGCGACGAGGCCAGACCGTGTGGATGGGGCACCGCCTGCGGCTCGATTTCAGCGCCGTCGGCCGCGCCGATTTCGAACGCCGCCGGCGTGCCTTCCACCGGCGCCTGCAGCAGAGCTTTTTCGCCCGCCACCGGGTCGCCGGTACCCACGAGCACGTGATCGATCCCGGCGACTCGCTGTGGTTGCTGGCCGAGCAGACCTACGGCCTGCCGCTGTGGTTGCTGCTGCAGTTCAACCCGGAGCTCGACTTCGGCAAGGTCCGCCCCGGCACCCGGGTGATCGTGCCGGTCATCGAGAAGCGCCCCGCGGTGGCACCGGCGCCGATCAGCGCCGGGTGAAGCCCGCGCCCGAGCCCTTGCCCCCCGGCGCCGCCATCGGCGTCGCCGGGTGCGGCGCGATGGGCCGGCCGATGGCCGAGCGCCTGCTGGCGGCGGGCTTCGCGGTGCGCGCGTTCGACGTACGCCCGGCGGAGGAGTTCGACAGTTTCGCCCGCCACCTCGCCGGGGGCGTCGAGGCGCTGCGCGGCTGTGACTGCGTGATCAGCGTCGTGCGCGACGCGGCCGAGACACAACGACTGTGCCTGACCCAACAGGCACTGTTCCGCGGGTCGCGGCGCCCGCCGTTGCTGGTGTTGTGCTCCACGCTGCCGCCTCGCTACGTGCACGAGCTGGCGGCCCGGCTGCCACCGGGGGTGAACCTCGTCGACGCGCCGATGTCCGGCGCACCGCACGGCGCGCGCCGCGGCGAGCTGACGTTCATGGTCGGCGGCGATGACGCCCCCGTGCGCGCCGTATGGCCGTTGCTGCAGGCCCTGGGCACGCGGCAGTTTCATCTCGGCGCGCTGGGCGCCGGCATGTCGGTAAAAGTACTGAACAACTACGTCGCAGCCAGCTCCGTGGTGGCGACGCGGCGTGCGTTCGCGCTGGCCGCGCAACTCGGTGTCGAGCCCGAAACGCTGCGCGAGGTGATGCGCGTGTCGTCCGGGGCGAACTGGTACGCGGGCGCTTTCGATCTCATCGACTGGGCGAAGGAGGGGTACGCGCCGAGCAGCACCATCGCCATCCTGGAGAAAGACGTGCGCGCGGCCCTCGACCTGCCGGGTCTCGAACGCCACGCGCTGGACGACGCCCTGCTCGCCGGGCTGCGCGCGCTCGAGCCGCTGCCGTAGGGCCGACGCGCAAACCCGTCAGCGCCGGCCGAGCCGCCTCAGCGATCATCCGCGAGCAGTTGCCCGCCCGGCACGCGGGTCGGCATCCTCGCGCGTGCCCGCTTCGACGCTGTATAGTTGGCGCCCCCGTTCCAGCGCCACGATCTTCCATGAGCAAACGCAATCGCCACGGGTTCGCCACCCGCGCCATCCATGCCGGGCAATCCCCGGACCCCAGCACCGGCGCGGTGATGACGCCGATCTATGCCACCTCCACCTACGTCCAGGAAAGCCCGGGCGTGCACAAGGGCTACGAGTACTCGCGCACGCAGAACCCGACACGCATCGCCTTCGAGAAATGCATGGCGGACCTCGAGAACGGCGCCGCCGGTTTCGCGTTCGCCTCGGGCATGGCGGCTACCGCCACGGTGCTGGAACTGCTCGAGGCGGGCTCGCACGTGATCGCCATGGACGATCTCTACGGCGGCAGCTACCGGTTGTTCGAAAAAGTGCGCACGCGCTCGGCGAACCTCGAGTTCAGCTTTGTCGACCTCACCGAGCCGGGGCGCCTCGAGGCGGCGCTGCGACCCAACACGCGCATGCTGTGGGTGGAGACGCCGACCAACCCGTTGCTGCGCCTGGTCGATCTGGCCGAGGTAGCGGCCGTGGCGCGGCGCCACGGCCTGCTGTGCGTGTGCGACAACACTTTCGCCTCGCCGTACGTGCAGCAGCCGCTCGACCACGGCTTCGACATCGTGGTGCACTCGGTGACCAAGTACCTCAATGGCCATTCCGACGTCGTGGCCGGCGTGGCCGTCGCGCGTGACGACCCCCGGTTGATCGAGCAACTGGCCTTCCTGCAGAACTCGATCGGCGGGGTGCTGGGACCGTTCGACGCCTTCCTGGCCCTGCGCGGGCTGAAGACGCTGGCCCTGCGCATGCAGCGCCATTGCGACAGTGCACTCGAAGTCGCGCGCTTCCTCGAAGGCCACCCGCGCGTCGAGCGCGTCTACTATCCCGGGTTGCCGTCGCACCCCCAGCACGAACTGGCGCTGCGCCAGATGCACGGCGCCGGCGGCGGGATGGTGAGCGCGGTCCTCGGCGGCGGGCTCGCCGAGGCGCGCCGGTTTCTCGAGCGCTGCGAGTTGTTCGCGCTGGCCGAGAGCCTCGGCGGCGTCGAGAGCCTCATCGAGCACCCGGCCATCATGACCCACGCCTCGTTGCCGGCCGAAGTGCGGGCCGGGCTCGGCATAGACGACTCGCTGGTGCGCCTGTCGGTGGGCGTCGAGGACCTCGACGACCTGCTGGGCGAGCTCGACGCGGCGCTCGGGTGAGCGTGCGCCTCGGCATCGACACCGGGGGCACCTACACCGACGCGGTGGTGATGGACGAGCAGCGTGGCGTGCTCGCCAGCGGCAAGGTGCTCACCCGCCACGACGACCTCGGGCGCAGCGTCGGCGAAGCGCTGGCCGAGGTGCTGCGCGACCCCCGCCCCCTCGACCTGGTGGCCGTCTCGACGACGCTCGCCACCAACGCCATCGTCGAGGGCCAGGGCGGCGAAGCCTGCCTGATCCTGATCGGCCAGGGCCCGGAGGTGCTCGCGCGCGCCGCCCTGCAGCGCAGCCTCGGCGCCAGCCCCGTCGTCTACGTGGACGGCGGGCACCGAGCGAGCGGCGAGGAGCAGAGCCCGCTGGACGAGCAGGCCGTGCGCGAGGCGGTACGCAAGCAGGCGCCGGCTGTTCAGGCTTTCGCGGTGGCGGGCCTGTTTGCCGTGCGTAACCCGGCGCACGAATTGCGCGCGCGCGAGATCATTGCCGAGCTGAGCGCGGTGCCGGTGACCTGCGGCCACGAACTCTCCGTTCAGCTCGACGCGCCGCGGCGCGCCCTGACCGCCCTGATCAACGCCCGACTGGTACCCCTGATCAGCGAGCTGATCGACGCCGTGGAGGCCAATCTGCGCGAGCGCGCCATCGAGGCCCCGCTGATGGTCGTCAAGGGCGACGGCTCGATGGTGGCGGCCGCCGTCGCCCGCCAGCGGCCCATCGAGACCATCCTCTCGGGACCCGCGGCAAGCACGGTCGGCGCGCGTCACCTCAGCGGCTGCGACGACGCCGTGGTGGTCGACATCGGCGGCACCACCACCGACATAGGCATACTGCGCGACGGCTGGCCGGCGCTCACCGAGAGCGGCGCGCGGGTCGCCCGCCTGCCGACCATGGTCGCGGCGATCAGGGCCCATACCTACGGCCTCGGCGGCGACAGCGAGGTGCATTGCGCCGGCCCGTCGCTGAGCCTGGGGCCGCAACGCGCGGTACCGCTGAGCCTGCTCGCGCACGAACGGCCGGAGGTGCTGGAAGCGTTGCGCTCGCAACGCGAGCGCGGCTTCGCGCACGAGTACGACGCACGTTTCGCCGTGCGCCGGCGCCCGCTCGGCGCGGCCAGGCTCACCCACAGCGAGCGCGCCATCTGGGAGTTGCTCGCGCCCGGGCCCGCGACCCTGGAGCAACTCCACCAGCGGGTGGCCTCCGAGCTGCCGTTGCAGAGGCTGCGCTCGCGGGGCCTGGTGGCCGTCGCCGCGCTCACGCCGAGCGACGCCGCGCACGTGCTCGGGTTCCACCGGGACTGGTCGCGCGAGGCGGCCGAACTCGGCCTCGAGCTGACGCTGCGCCGGGCGGCGGTACGCGGCGCGCCACCCTGCCCGGCTGCAGACTTCGCCGCCCGCATCGTCGAGGCACTGGCGAGCCAGTCGACGGAGATCATCGTCGATGCGGTGCTGCGCGAGGAAGGCGAGGAGCCGCCGGGCGCCCCCGACCCGTTGCTCGCCCGCGCCAACGGCGCCCGCCCCGGTTCGCTGCTCGGCGTCAGCCTGCGCCTGCAGAGCACCCTGATCGCGATCGGTGCGAGCGCCGCGCACTACTACCCGGCGATCGCCGAGCGTCTCGGGGTGCAGCTCTCGACGCCGCCGCACCTGGCCGTGGCCAACGCGGTCGGCGCCGCCATGAGCGCCATCGTGCAACGGGCGAGCGCGCTCATCACGCTGCCTCGCGACGACCTCTACCGCGTGCACACCGGCGGCGGCACCGCCGATTTCCCCTCGCTCGAGCAGGCCGTCGAGCACGCCGGAAGCGCCGCGCGCGAGCAGGCCGTGCAGGCGGCGCGCGACGCCGGCGCGCGGCGCTCGCACTGCGAGACGCTGCGCCACGACAACGTGGTGACCGGCCCGGACGGGCACCGGACGTTTCTCGAAAGCCGGGTGACCGTGGTCGCGCGCGGCGACCCTGTTTGAACGGCGCGCGGTGAACGACGACGGCGAGTATGCGCGGCAGACCGCCCGGGCGATCCGCAGTCTCGCGCGACGCGACCCCGTGCTGCGCCACCTCATCCGCCGGGTCGGGCCCTGCCGCCTCGCCGAGCGCGGGATGGGCGATCCCTTCCAGTCGCTGCTGTCGGCAATCGTCTCCCAGCAACTCTCCACCCGGGCCGCGCGGAGCATACACGCGCGCTTGCTCGCGCTGTTCCCGCGCGTCGAACACCCCAGCCCGCGTCAGCTCCTGCGCCGCGCCGACGAGGAGTTGCGCGCCGCCGGCCTGTCGTGGGCCAAGGTGACGGCGGTCAAGGACCTGTGCGCACGCGTGCTGGACGGCACCGTGCCCGACGCCGCCGAGCTACGGCTCATGGACGACGAAGCCATCGTGGAGCGGCTGGTGCGGGTGCGCGGCGTCGGTCGCTGGACGGTCGAGATGCTGCTGATGTTCCAGCTCGGGCGCCTCGACGTGTTCCCGGTCACCGACCTCGGCGTACGCCGAGGCTACATGCTCGCGTTCGGTGCCCGGGAGATGCCGGCGCCGAAGGTGCTGGCGGAACGCGGCGAACCCTGGCGCCCGTACCGATCGGTGGCGAGCTGGTACCTGTGGCGCGCCACCGACAGCGTCCCCGAACTGCTCGCGAAGACCGAGCCGCGGGCCCGGAGCGCCGTTCAGACGCGGGCGAAGATCCCGTAGTGGCGCAGGTCGCTGAGCGACACGGCGCCGGCGGTGCGGATATCGAGGCGCCGGGGCGCCGACCCGCGCTCCGCCAGCGCGGCGTGTGCCTCGCCATCGACGGGCGCAGCGAGCGTCAGGCGCCAGCCCGGGACCTCGAACACCGCCCCGCCCTCGCCGCCGACAGGCTCGGGCGCGCGCTCGAACAGGCTGCGCAGCGCCCGGCTGTCCTCGGCCGCGGCGCGGCTCAGCACGTGCACGCCCGCGATGCCCAGGGCACCGTTGGCGTGCCGGCGCGCCGCGCCCCCGGGCATGCGCAGCGCGGGCGGCGTCACGTCGGCGCAGAAGAACGGCAAGGCGAGGCTGGCGGTCGTGGCCATCTCCCAGGCCACGCGCTGGCCGTCCGGGCGCCGGCGAGAGCCCGCCACGGGCCCGAACACCTCGAGCCCGACGGCGCTCAGGCGCTGCAGTTCGGCGCCCAGTGGCGAGCCGTCGGCTGCCGGGCGCACCGCGTAGTCGATCAGGCCGGCAGCGACCGCGCCCCAGGACGCCATCCGCTGGTATTGCAGGTCGCGGCCCTCGGCAGCCAGCCGGGCCATGCACTGCCCACGCGACTCGCCCGGGGCGGGCGGAAAGGCGATGAGTTCCAGGTAGGTGCCGTCGGCGAACACCACCAGCGCGTTCTCGCTGCCCCACGCAGGGTGCTGGCCGCCGGGCGTCACGGTGAACCCGGCGCGGCTGAACTCGGCGACGGCCGCGTCGAGATCGCCGACCCGCAACACGACGTGATCGAGCGTCAGCGCCATCGCCCCCGCCAAGGGAGCGCCGCGCCGCCGGTGCGCGCCTGAGCGTTCACGTCGCCCGCCGGCGCCAGCTTCCCAGCACCAGCGCGGCAAACAGCAGCCCCAGCAGGGTCTTGCCCATGTCGATGACGAGCACACCCCAGTGGATTCCCTGGAAGGCGTAATGGGTGGCGTGCTCGGTCAGCACCACGCACAGCCACAGCAGCACCGCCACTTTCAGCGCTTCGCTGAGGTAGGCGACATCCATCAGCAGCAGCAGCCAGGCGAGAAAATAGGTCAGCAGCACGGAGCCGGCAGCGGCGATCACGAACGGCACGAAATCCGCCTGATCGATGTCCTCGCCGGTGAGGCCCCGCAGGCTGAGCCACTCGTTGCCGAACGCCAGCGGCGAGTACCACAACGCGCCGAGGGCCATCTGCGCGCCCGCCATCACCCACACGGCCGCATGGTTCATTCTGTAACGCACGACTCCTCCCCGGACCCGCGTCGCGGCACTGCCCGCGCCCTCCTAGCGCTCCAGGACTTCGATCTCGAACAGCCGCGGCCAGAGCTTGCCGGTCACCAGCAGCCGCCCGGCGCTCGCGTCGAACGCGATACCGTTGAGGACGTCTGCGCGCCCCTTGAACGGCCGCGCCAGGCGCCCGAGATCGATCCAGTCGCGGACTCTACAGGAATCGGGGTCGATACGCGCAATGCGGTCGTCCTGCCAGATGTTGGCGTAGAGCGCGCCTTGCACCATCTCGAGCTCGTTGAGCCGGCGCACCGGTGTGGCGCCGGCGAGCACCTCGCAGGCGCCGACCACGGCCAGCGAATCCGGGTCCAGGAACTCGAGCCGCGAGGAGCCGTTGCTCTTGATCAGCCGCCGTCCGTCGAAGGTCAGCCCCCAACCCTCGCCCCGGTAGGCGAACCGCCGCAGCAGGCGCAAGTCGTTGCGGTCGTAGACGAAGCCGGTCTGGGCCCGCCAGGTCAACTGCACCAGGCGCTCACCGACCAGCGCCAGCCCCTCGCCGAACACGTCCGGCGGCAGG
>JBFJWO010000214.1:0-8466 GCA_041623575.1 Gammaproteobacteria bacterium | reverse complement strand
TCGGGCGTTGGGAGGAACTACGCGGCTACGACGCGTTCGCGAGCCGTCTGCAGGAATCGCTGCCGGCGGACACCGGCTGGCTGGAGTCGACCTGGGTGTTCGTCACCAACCTGCTGGAAAAGTTCGGCGTGCCGATGTTCGTCGGCTCGATTCCGTGGACCATCCTGGGTGCCTGGCTGGGGTATCGCTACAGCCTGCGCCTGACCCGGGCCTACCAGGTGCGCCGCGCCAAGCGCCGGGCCGCGCGCGAGGCCCGCCAGGCCGGTTCCGGGGAAACCTGAGCCGCGTTGCGCCTCAGCCCGGGCGGCTGCGCATGTTGTCCGGCAGGTAGGTGGCGATCTCGGGAAAGGCGACCAGGATGCCCACCATCACCACCATCAGCAGGAACATCGGGATCGCCGTGCGTGCGACGTAGCCGATCTCGTGCTTCGTCATGCCCTGCATGACGAACAGGTTGAAGCCGATCGGCGGGGTGATCTGCGCCATCTCCACCACCACCACGATGAAGATGCCGAACCAGATCACGTCGATCCCGACCTGGCGGATCATGGGCTCGACCACCGCCATGGTCAGCACCACCGAGGAGATGCCGTCGAGGAACATGCCGATCACGATGTAGAACAGCGTCAGCGCCACGATCAGCACCACCGGCGAGAGGTCCATCGAGGCGATCCACCCGGCCAGCGCGCGCGGCAGGCCGGTGAAGCCCATCGACAGCGACAGGAAAGCCGCGCCGGCGAGGATCAGCGCGATCATGCACGAGGTGCGGGTGGCGCCGAGCAGGCTCTCGACGAACGTCTTGCGGTTGAGCGAGCGCTGGCTCGCGGCCAGCACCAGCGCGCCGATCACGCCGAACGAGGCCGCTTCGGTGGCGGTGGCGAGCCCCAGGTACATCGAGCCGATCACGAACGCCACCAGCAGCAGCACCGGGATCAGGAAGCGCGCTTCGTGGATCTTCCTGCCGAAACTCATCGGCGGCTCGGGCGGCGGCACCTCGTGAGGCCGGGTGAACGACCAGAAGGCCACGTAGCCCATGAACAGCGCCGACAGCACCAGCCCCGGCAGGATGCCGGCGATGAACAGCTTCGAGATCGACTCGTTGATGGTCACGCCGTAGACGATCAGCGTGAGCGACGGCGGGATCATCAACCCGAGCGTCGCCGCCCCGGTCAGCGTGCCGATGATCATGTGCTCGGGGTAGCCGCGCTTGCGCAACTCCGGGATGGACATCTTGCCCACCGTCGTCAGCGTCGCCGCCGAAGAGCCGGAGACGGCGGCGAAGATCGTGCAGCCGACGATGTTGGTGTGCAGCAGCCGCCCGGGCAGCGGTGCCATCCACGGTGCCAGGCCGCGAAACATGTCCGCCGACAGCCGCGTGCGGTAGAGGATCTCGCCCATCCAGATGAACAGCGGCAGCGCGGTCAGCGACCAGCCCGAGGAGGCCGTCCAGATGGTGGTGATCATGGCGTCGCCGGCCGGGCGGTTGGTGAACAGCTCCATGCCGACGAACGCCACCCCGAGCAGCGCTAGCCCGACCCACACGCCCGAGCCGAGCAGCAGGAACAGGACGAACAGGAAGATCCCCGTCAGCGCGAAGTGTTCCACTACTTCGCCCGCCCCGCTCGCTCGCCGCCTTGTGCGTTCATTCCGTGTGGTGGTCCTGCACCGACTCGTCGCCGATGTCGGTCAGGCCGAAGAACAGCAGCCGCACCAGATGGTCGAGCAGCGCCAGCGACAGGATGGTCATGCCGATCGCCATCGGCAGTTGCGGAATCCACAGCGGCGTGGCGTCCTGGTCCTGGGAGATGTCGTTGAGCTTGCGCGACCAGTAGACCGCCTTGTAGGCGTAAAAGCTGAAGTAACACGAAAGCGCGGCGCCGATGCCGAAACACCAGATCTCGCCGCCCCGCCGGAACCGGCCCAGGCGCGAGAGCAGCAGGTTCACACGGATGTGGGCGCCGTGGTTCAGCGCATAGGCCATGGCGAAGTAGGACGCCGCGGCCATGCAGTAGCCCGCGTACGCCGTCGACCCGGGGAAGGTCGTTCCGACCCAGCGCGCGCTCATCTGCAGCACCACGATGACCAGCAGCGCCAGCAGGCAGGCGGCGGCCAGCATGCCGCTCGCGAAGTACAGGCGGTCGAGGATCGCGCGGATCGGGTGCGCGGCGCGATGGGGCACGGCGAGCGCTCCGGCGCTTCCCGGGCGAGCGGGAAACGCCGGCTCGGTCTGCTACCTGGCCGAGTACGCGTCGACGATAGCCTGACCGTCGGCGCCCGCTTCCTTGATCCACTCCGCGGACATGGTCTTGCCGATCCTCTGCAGGTCCGCTTTCAGTCGTTCGCCGGCCGGTTGTACCTTCATGCCGTTGGCGGCCAGTTGCGTGAGGTACCAGTCGGACAGTTGCTGGGCTTTCGCGGTACCGGCGCGCTCGGCCAGCATGGCGAGGCCCTTGACCACGTTGCGGGTGCTCTCGTCGAGGTCGTTCCAGGCGTCCTTGTTGACCATCACGTAGTTGCGCGGCAGCCAGGCCTGCACGTCGTAGAAGTGCGAGAGGTGTTCCCACACCTTGCGGTCGTAGCCGGTCGAGCCCGAGGAGATGAACGCCTCGGCGACGCCGGTGGCGAGCGCCTGCACGAGTTCGGCGGCCTCGATCTGCACCGGCAGCATGCCGGACAGCTCGGCCATGCGCGCGGTGGCGGCGTTGTAGGCGCGGAACTTGATGCCTTTCATGTCGTCGGCGCTGTTGATGGGCTTTTTGAAGTACAGCCCCTGCGGCGGCCACGGCACGGCGTAGAGCAGCACCAGGTTCTGCTTGTCCAGGATCCGCTCCATGGTCGGGCGCGCCGCCGCCCACAGTTTCTCCGACTCCTCGAAGGAGGTGGCGAGAAACGGCACCGAGTCGAAGCCGAACACGGCGTTCTCGTTCTGGTGCGCCGACAGCAGGCGCTCGCCGATCGGCGCCTGGCCGGTCTGCACGGCGCGCTTGATCTCGTTGCCCTTGAACAGCGAGCCACCGCCGTGCACGACGATCTCGAGCTTGCCGCCGGTGGCGACTTTCACCGCATCGGCGAAGGCCTTGCCGTTCTGGGTGTGGTAGTTGCTGTCGGCGTAGGCCATGGGCATGTCCCACTTCTCGGCGTGGGCGGTACCGGCGGCCAGCGCCAGAACGGCTGCGGCGCCGACGGCGCCGCGAATGTTGCTCAGCATGAGTGCTCCTCCTGGTCTCGTTGTGGTGGCGCCCGCGGGTCGCGCGTCGCGCCGTCTAGTCGTCTAGTCGAACCTGTCCACCGCGTAGGGCGCGAGGTCGACGTTCGTTGGCCGTCCGGCGACGAGGTCGGCCACGATGCGCCCGGACTTGGGTCCCGAAGTCAATCCCACGTGCTGGTGCCCGAAAGCGAAAAACACCGCGGGGTGGCGCGACGAGCGCCCGAGCAGCGGCAGGCTGTCGGGAGTCGACGGGCGGTGGCCCAGCCACTCGCGGCGTGCCGTGTGGCGGAAGGCAGGATAAAGGGCCTCCAGCGCCTTATCAACAAGGCGCAGCGGGGCGACGCCGGGCGGCGCCTCGAGCCCGCCGAACTCGACCAGGCCGGCGCCGCGCAGGCGCCGGTGCATCGGGGTGAACACCAGCTTGGCGTCGGACAGCATGTACGGCAACGGCGGTGCCGGGTCGGGCTGGTCGTACTCGACGTGGTAGCCGCGCTCGGACTCGAGCCGGCAGCGATGCCCCAGCGCCGAGGCGAGGCGCGCGGACCAGGCACCGGTCGCGAGAACCACGCGCGCGGCGTGCAGTGTGCCGCCCTCGTGCTCGATCTCGACCCCGGCGTCGCGCACGCGGATGTCGCGTACCGCGCCGCGCACGAAGGTTCCGCCTTGGCCGGTGAACCACGCGGCCAGGTCCTTGACGTAGCGTCCCGGGTCCTTGATGTGGCCGTGGTCGGGCAGGCGGTAGCCGAAGCGGTAGCGCTCGCCGAGGTGGGCATCGAGGTCGAGCAGGTCGGGGCGCGCCAGCGCCTGCCCGGCGATGCCGTGCTCGCCGCGCAGGCGCCAGGCGAAGCGTTCGGCCTCGAAGTGTGCGCGTTCGCGGTACAGGTAGACGTAGTCCAGCGTGCTGATCCAGCGCTCGGCGGGCGTGCCCCGCGCCAGTGCCAGGTGCTGGTCCACGCAGTCCGTGAGCAGGTGCGCGAGGGCGCCGGCGATCTCCTCGACGCGCTGTCTGCGACCGCAGCGCAGGTAGCGAACCAGCCAGGGCAGCATCCGTGGCAGGTGTGCCCAGCGCACGAACAGCGGGCCGTCGCGGCGCAGCAGCATGCCCGGCGCCTTGCCCAGCAGACCGGGCACGGGGACTGGCACCACGGCGGCGCGGGCCAGGATGCCGGCGTTGCCGTGCGACGTCCCCTCGCCGGGTTCGTTGCGGTCGATCAGGGTGACGCGATGCCCGTCGCGTCGCAGCCACTCGGCGCAGGCGACGCCGACGATGCCGGCGCCGACGACCGCGACGTCGGGGGCGGAGGGGGTGCTCATGGATCGGGATCTTTGTTCTGCTGGCGCGCGTGGCGGCGCGCCATTTCGCCTCAGTGCGCCCCGCGAGTCAAGGCACGGCGCCCGCCTGGCCTGTGTCGCCCGGCGCTCAGGCGATCCACTCGCTGACCGGCGCCCGGGCCTCGTGCAACGGCTGGCAGACGACGTCGACCAGGCTCGGCCCGTCGTGCGCGAGCGCCGCGTCCAGCGCCGCGCGCAAGCGGCGGGGATCGTCGACTTTCCAGGACCGCACGCCGAACGCCTCGGCCACCGCGGCATGCTCGGTGCGGTTGAAGTCGACGGCGAAATAGCGCGCCCCGAAACCGGCCTTCTGGCCGGCCTTGATCCAGCCGTAGCTCGCGTTCGACACCACCACGAAGGTCACCGGGCGGGCGGTGCGCACGGCCGTCTCCAGCTCCCCGCAGGTGAACCCGAAGCTGCCGTCGCCCATCACCGAGACCACCTGTGCCCCCGGGCGGGCGTAGGAGGCACCGATCGCCGCGGCCAGGGAATAGCCCAGCGCGCCGTGGGCGCGATTGGAGAACACGCTTCGCCCCGGCGTGCGGATGTCGTAGAACGCCGAGACGTACGGGCACGGCGTGCCCGGGTCGGCGACCAGCACCGCGTCGTCGCCGAGCGCGGCGGAGAGTTCGCGCACCAGCCTCTCGGGGCGCACGGGCGAGTCGTCGCTGGCCGCCAGCGGTTCGAAGGCCGCGCGTTTGGCGACGCGGGTACGCTCGCCGAGCGCCGCGCCGCCGAACGCAGGCAGCTTGCCATCGTGCTCGCCCAGGACGGCCAGCAACGCCTCCAGCGCGAGGCGGGCGTCGCCGCAGACGGCGACTTCGGTGGCGTAGTTGGCGCCGATCACCATCGGGTCCACGTCGAGGTGGACGATGCGCGTGCCGGGACGCGGGAAGCGCCAGCGTTCGGTGGTCACCGAGCCGGCGCGACAGCCGATGAACCACACCAGGTCGGCTTGCTCGAGGGCGGCACGCGTGGCCGGGACGCCGCCGTTGGAGCCGACGACGCCGAGGCTCTGCGGCTGGCTGTGGGCGAGGCTGCCCTGGCCCGAAACGGTGGTCGCGACCGCGATGTCGAGCGTGCGGGCCAGTGCCGCCAGCGCCGCCTCCGCCCCCGAGATCACGACGCCGCCGCCGCACACGATGACCGGCGAGCGCGCGCTCGCCAGGGCCTCGAACAGCGCCTCGATGCTGCGCGGGTCGGGGCTGCACGGCCAGGCCGGGTACCGCCCGAGGGCCGCGTCGCCCCAGATCTCGCCGGCGTCCACGGGCGCGCGCTGGACGTCGAAGGGCAGGCCGAGGTGCGCCGAGCCGGGCCGCCCGGTGGTCATGGCGCGGAACGCGGCGCGCACCGCGCGTGGCAACAGCACGGCGGAGTCGATCACGCTGTTCCACTTGGTCAGCGGGCGGAACAGTGCCTGCTGATCGAGGTCGGTCAGCGCGTAGCGCCCGCGGCTGGTGGTGGCGATGTCGGTGGTGATCGCGAGCACCGGCACCGAACTCTCGTTGGCCTCCACCAGCCCCGGTGCGATGTAGGTGGCGCCGCCGCCGGACGGGCCCTCGCAGACCCCGACGCGTCCGCTCACCCGCGCGTAACCGTCGGCCATGTAGGCGGCGGAGCGCTCGTCGCGGGTCAGCACGTGCGTGATCCCGGCGCCCTCCTGGAACAACGCGTCGTAGAACGGCAGCGAGGTGTCACCGCACAGGCCGAAGATGTGCTCGACCCCGTGCGCGCGCAGCAGGCGCACCATGGCCTGCGCGCCGTTCGGCAGGTTGCTGCTCATCGGTGCGCTGCGCGGGCGCGCCCGGTCGGCCCGCGCGCGCTCGCAGGCTGCAGGTCGTTGGTGTTGCCGCTCGCCGGCGGGGAAGACTGTTCGCAGGCCACCAGTAACCTCGCTTTCGGTGGATTCGCGCCGCGGCGGGGCGACGCACCCAGGCGGTGCTTTATAGACGAAAACTGGGGAGAGGGCACGGCGCGGGCGGTCCGCGCCGGCTTCGTCAGCCGAGCAGTTCGGCGACCGAGCGCCGGCGCTTGACCTCGCGCGCGGCGCCGAAGACGGGGCGCTCGACGGCGCGCAGCACGCCGAGCGGCACCGGCCATTCGGGCGCGTGCAGGCCCGCCAGCGCCAGGTGCAGGGTCTGCGCCGTCTCGTCGTGGACGTACGCCCGGGGCGAGCCGGGCGCCACCACTTGCGGGGCCAGCAGGTCATCGAAACCCAGCACGCCGCCGTCCAGCGCCACCGGTTCGCCCGCGGCGAGCGCGGTGAACCCCGCCTCGTCGAACGCGCCGTCGTTGAACACCGGGCAGTTCTGGAACACTTCGACCAGCGCGGTGCCGCGGTGGGCGGCCGCGCGCCGCAGCACGTTCCGCAGGCCCTCGGTGTCGCGGTCCCAGGCGCGCGCGAAGAAGCCGGCGCCGCCGGCCAGCGCCAGCGCGGCCACGTCGAGCGGGCGGTCCTCGACTCCGGCGCCCAGCGTGCGCGAGGCCTGCCCGACGGGCGAGGTCGGGCTGTGTTGGCCCTTGGTCAGGCCGTAGACGTGGTTGTTGAACAGCAGGATCTTGAGGTCCACGTTGCGGCGCAGCGTGTGCAGCAGGTGGTTCAGGCCGATCGAGAGGCCGTCGCCGTCGCCGGTCACGACCCACACCGTGAGCTCCGGGCGGGCCGACTTGACCCCGGTGGCGAGCGCCGGCGCGCGGCCGTGGATGCCGTGCACGCCGTAGGTCTCCACGTAGTAGGGCAGGCGGCTGGAGCAGCCGATGCCGCTGACGACGACGTGGTTCTCGCGCGGCGCGGGCAGTTCCGCGAGCACGCGCTGGAACTGCTTGAGAATCGAGAAATCCCCGCAACCCGGGCACCAGCGCACCTCGGCCCGGCTCTGGAAGGCGGCGATATCGCGGGCGGCTTCAGGCGCAGTCACGCAGTGCCTCCAGTTCGCCGGCCAGCCGGCTGCGCACTTCGCCCACCGTGAACGGTTGCCCGCTGACCTTGTTGAGCCCGGCGGCGTCGATCAGCAGCGCGGCGCGCAGCGCCCGCAGCAGCTGGCCCTGGTTGAGTTCGGCGACGAGCACGCGCTTGAAGTGGCGGGCGCGGGTGGCGAGCCCGGGCGGCAACGGGTGGAGCTGATGCAGGTGCGTGTGGGCGAGTGTGTGCCCATGCGCGGCCAGCTGCGCGACGGCACTTCGCACGGCGCCGAACGTTCCGCCCCAGGACACCACCAGCAGGCAGCCCTGCTCGGCGCCGAAGTCGTCGGGTGCCAGTCCCTCGGCGACGGCGCCCGCTACCTTGGCCGCGCGCAGGTCGGTCATGCGCTGGTGATTGGCCGGGTCGTAGCAGATCTCGCCGTCGCCGTCGCGCTTTTCCAGCCCGCCGATACGGTGCTCCAGCCCCGGTGTGCCGGGCGTCGCCCAGGCTCGCACGCCGCGTTGATCGCGTTCGTAGGGCGCGAACGTGTCGCCGGCCTGCGCGTACCCGGGCGCGATCGGCGCCAGCGCCTCCAGGGCGGGTGGCTGCCAGCGCTGGGAGCCGTTGGCGATGGCGGCGTCGCTCAGCAGGATGACCGGGGTCATGTGCTCCACCGCCAGGCGGGCGGCCGCGTACGCCGCTTCGAAGCAGTGCGCCGGGCCGCGCGCCGCGATCACCGGCAGCGGGGCTTCGCCGTGGCGCCCGTGCAGCGCGAGGTCGAGGTCCGACTGCTCGGCGCGGGTGGGCATGCCGGTGCTCGGGCCGGCGCGCTGCACGTCGACGACCACCAGCGGCAGTTCCAGCGACACCGCCAGCCCCAGCGTCTCGCTCTTGAGGTCCATGCCCGGGCCGCTGGTGCCGGTGACCGCCAGCGCGCCCGCGAACGACGCGCCGAGGGCGGCGCAGGCCGCACCGATCTCGTCCTCGGCCTGCAGGGTTCGCACGCCGAACGCCTCCCTGGCGG
>JBFJWO010000213.1:0-8473 GCA_041623575.1 Gammaproteobacteria bacterium | reverse complement strand
CCGGCCGTAGGCCGGCACCTCGAGCTGGCAATCGATGCCGAAGGTCTGCGCCACCGACACCTTGATATCCGGCAGGTCCAACCCCGCCTCTAGGTCACTTGACATCATCTCTTCCCATTGCCCTGGTAAACCAGGCATTTTACGCCGGCTCGCCGCGCTCGCCCCGCACGGGCGCAAAGCGGCGCCGGCAATTGTGTCAGTCGTCGCGCTCCGGCGGCCGACGCGGCCCCGGAAAACCCTTCGCGGTCGGCGTGCGCGCCCAACGCTTCGAAGGCGCCGCCGTCGAACCGGGCCGGTGCCGGCGCCGCGTGCACCTCAGCGCGCGTTTCCCAGCAACCCGACCAGTTCGCCGAGCGACGCCACCTCGTGCTGCGGGGCGGCCATCCCGGGCGGCCAGGCGGCGCCCTTGCGGTTCACCCACACCGCCGGCAGGCCCGCGCTGCGCGCACCGTGCACGTCGCTCACCGGGTCGTCCCCCACGTGCACGACCTCGGCGGGCCGTGCGCCGACACGGGCCAGCGCGGCCTCGAACATCGCCGGGTGCGGCTTGCTCGCGCCGACCTGGGCGGCGTACACGGTATGGTCGAACCACCGGTCCAGACCGATGTGGCGCAGGTCCGCGTTGCCGTTGGTCAGCGCCAGCAGTGGAAACCGGGCTGCCAACGCAGCCAGCGCCGGGCGCACGTCGTCGAACAGGGTCACCGCGTGGCGGGCCTTATAGTACACCGCGAAGCCCTGCGCCACGGCCTCGACGTCACATCCGGCCTCGACGGCGAGCTCGTGCAACGCCCGTCGCCGCAGGGCCGACAGGTCGTGGCGCAGCTGCGGGTGACGCTCGCCGATGGCCACCCGGTGGGCGCGCATGGAAGCCGGCGTGTGGCGCGCCGTGATCGCGGGAAAGCGCTCGTCGAGCCAGCGGTAGAGGGCCTGCTCGGCCGCCAGGATGACGCTCTCGATCTCCCACAGGGTGTCGTCGAGATCGAGCGAGATCGCCCGCACCGGCCCCAGCAACGCCTCGTCCCCCGCGCGGCGCTCAGTGACCGTGCGCGACGAGCGCGCCCAGCACGGCGTTCCAGGCGAGCGCCAGGTTGCGCCGGTTGTAGCCGCCCCCGCCCATCGCGATCAGGCGTCCGTCGCAGAACTCCTCGGCCAGCACGCACAGGCGCTCGGCGGCGTGTGCGTGCGCGGCGGGCGTGAACGCCATGTGCGTGATCGGGTCGCCGGCCACGCTGTCGGCGCCCGCCTGCAGCAGGATGATCTCCGGGCGGGCGGCACGCAGGTACTCCTCGACGCGCGGCCACTGGCGGTGGAACTCCTCGTCGTCCGCGCCGGGTGGCACCGGGATGTTGAGCTTGGTGTCGCGCGCCGCGCCCTTGCCGGTCTCGTGCGCGAAGCCGGTTCCCGGGTAGAGATAGCGCCCGTCCTCGTGGATGTCGGCGAAGATCACGTCCGGGTCTTCCTCGAAGGCGTAGAACACCCCGTCGCCGTGATGGGCGTCGATGTCGACGTAGGCCACGCGGCGCACACCGTAGCGCTCGCGCAGGGTCTCGATCAGCACCCCGGCGTCGTTGAACACGCAGAAACCGGCGGCACTGCCGCGCCGCGCGTGGTGCAGGCCACCGATGGGCACCATGATCTTGCGCTCGCTGCCGTTCATCACCGCTTCGAGGCCGTCGAGGGCGCTGCCGACGACGGTGGCGGCCGCGTCGTACACGCCCTTGAACGCCGGGGTGTCACCCTGGTCCAGGTATCCCTCGCCAGTGGCCGACTGGTGGATCACCCGCGCGACGTAGTCCGGGGTGTGGAACCGTTCGAGCTCGGCCTCGCGCCCGAGCAGCGGCGTCGCCACCGCGACCCGCTTGTCGAGGCCCTGGTGCACCGTCTCGCGCCAGAACGCCTGCAGGCGGTCCGGACCAAACGGGTGCCCGTCGCCGAACCCGTAGCGCCCGAGCGCCTCGCCGAAATACACTGCAACCATCTCCGCTCCCCCGCGCTGTCGTCGGTGCCGTTCGCTGCGACGCGCCATCATACCGAAACTCGCTCGCACCGGTGACGCGGCGGGTGCAGAAACGCCGTGCGGCGCCGCTATGGACGGTATGTCCTGCGAACGTTGCCAGGCTCTTCGGGCGGCGCTGACGGTGAGCGCCCTGCTCGCCGTCCTGATCACCCTGTGGGCGGTCTCCGGGCGCGCGCGTGCGGCCGAACTGTACGGCCTCGACCTCGCCACCGCCGAGCGGGCCACGCTCGGCCCGGCCGTGCAGCGGGCGGGCGCGAAGCTGGTCCGGGAGCGCACTTCGCCGAGCGACTACGACGTCTACCAGGCGCCCGGGCTGGTGCCGGGCTCGCGCAACCTCTACCTCGGCTTCGTCCCGGATTCGGGGGCGTTCGCGTTTCTCGAGTACGAGATCTCCACGCACCTGTTCGGGCACTACGTGGGGTTGCTGAGCGCCAAGTACGGGCCGCCCCGGACCGTGGCCGGGACCTTTCCCAGCAGCGCCAGGCACACCTGGCAGGACGCCGGCGTCGACATCCTCGCCTACGTGGACCACGCAGCCGGATTCGTGCGCCTGGTCTACTCCCAGCCGGCCAACCTCGAGCAGTTGCGCAGCGCGCAGGCGGCGGCGCGGGAAGCCGAGCAGGAGGAGACCCGCGCCGCCGGCGCGGCGTTCTACTGAACCGCGTACCCGGTCATCTCGAGGTAGCCCTCGCCGGCCAGCGGCTGCCCGGCACGCGCGCCCGTAGCGCGCACAGCACCCTCCCAGTACGGCACCAGCACGTCGAGCCATTGGGGAGCCATCAGCGCGGCGACGCGCAGGCTGGCGTCGTGGCGTGGCAGTTCCAGCCGCCATTCGATCGGGTAGCGGCTGCCGTCCGGCGCCCGCCAGGTCGTCAGCGCCGTGGCGCGAAAGTCCTCACGCCCCAGGTGCTCCACGCGCCCGTCCGCATACGACCAGGTGCCGGCGCTGTACGCGTGCGGCTGGCCGTCGGCGTCGCGCAGGCGGTAGATCATCAGGTTGGAGCCGTCGTCGAGGTGCAGCGCAAACCAGTCCCAGCCGACCTGGTCGGCGCTCAGCGCGCCGGTGCTCCACTCGCGGTCCAGCCAGACGAGGCCTTGGACCGGGTGGCGTGTGGCGCCGATCCGCACGTCACCCTGCGCGGCGATTCGCGGCACCGAGTAGTAGAACGACGCGTTGCCCGGCACGGCGCTGCGACGGCTCAGCCCGCGCTCGCCGTTCGATACCGGCTCGCGCGAGACAGCGAGGCGAAGATCCACGGCGAGATCGCCGTCGCGGGCCCGCAGCCGCCAGTTCCCGCCGGAGCCACGAACCGACCAGTCCTCGATCCACACGGCAAAGGGCTCGCCGGCGGCGCCGGCGAGTCCCGGCCCGGGTCGCGAGACTCTCTCGAAGGCGTGGAAGCGCCCCGCATGCGGGTCGCTGACGGCGAAGTGGGCGAAATAGATCTGGTTGCTGCGCCAGCGCTCGCGCAGCTCGCCCGGCTGCAGGGCGACACGGAAGAACGTCAGCTCGAAACCGAACGCGCGCCCGCCCTCGGCGTGCAGCACGCCGGTGAAATACCACCACTCGTTGCGAAACGCCGGGTGCGGCCCGTGATCGGCGGGGAAGTCGAAGTCGCGGGGCTCGAGCGCACGCGCAAACCCCGGGTCGGCCTCGCCGCCGAGCGCCCGCTGCAACACGCTGTCCCCGGGGCGCGCCACGGGCGGCGGCTCGCCGACGTCACCACACGCGCCGGGCGTCAGGCCCAGTACGGCCGCCAGCAACCAGTCCCGGCACCGGGGGCGCGCGGTCCTCATTCGCCGTGCAACCCGGCGGCCGGCGTGCGCCTTGCCGATTGCCAGGCCGGGACGATTCCGGCAAGCAACGCCACCGCGCCGCCGATCGCCAGCGCCTCTGCCAGCGGGCTGGCCAGGAGCACGAAATCCATGCTCCAGCCGAAGGCACGGGCGTTGATCACGTGAATGAGCAGCTGTGACAAGGCGATGCCCACCGGCACGGCCAGCAGCCCGGCGAACAACCCGAGCAGGACCGTCTGGGCGACGATCATCAGCGCCAGTTGCAGGGGCGTCATGCCGAGCGCCCGCAGCAGCGCCAGCTCCCGGGAGCGTTCGAGCTGCAACGCACCCAGCGACGTCACGATGGCGAGCACCGCGACGATGACCGTCAGCCAGCGCAACACGCCGGTGATCTCGAACGTGCGGTCGAATACCGCCAGCGAGACCCGCTTGAGGTCGCGGTTGGCGCGCAGCCCCAGTGCCTGGCGGCCCTCGGCGACGGCACGGATCGACGCGGTCGCCGTCTCGAGCGGCTCGCCCGGGCGCAGGTAGACGCCGAGCGAGGAGATCCCCGCGTCGTCCCAGTACTCGCGGTACAGCGCCAGGCGCATCATGACGACCCCGCGGTCGCTGCCGTAGTCGCGGTAGATGCCCGCGACCGCGAATTCGCGCGCCCCCCGGGGAGTCGGCAGGCGCAGCGTGTCGCCGGCGGCCAGCCGGTTGTGAAACGCGTAAGGCTCGGAGACGAGCACGGCGGCCTGCGTATCGAATGCACGCCACGCCGCCTCGCCGCCGGCCAGCAGGCGGATCGAACGCTGACCGAGGTCGGGCATTCGGACCGCGAACAACGGCACCGTGCGCGCACCGTCGGCGATCTCGACGAACCGCGCGACGCTTACGGCGGCCACCGCGGGCAAGCCGGTGATGGACTCCACGACGGCCGGGTCGAGCGCGTTCTCGACGACGCCGCTGAAGCCGTCCGCGGGGCGCACGTAGATGTCTGCGCGCAACGTGGACTCCAGCCAGTCCTGCACGGCGACCCGGAAACTGCCCACCATGAGCGCCACGCCAACGGTCGCCGACAACGCGACGACCAGCGCCGCCACCGCCACGCCGGTGCGGCTGATGCCGGCACTGATGCCGCCCAGGGTGTGCCGCCACAGCGCGGGTCCGCGCCGGGACAAGCGGCCGAGCGCAGCACCGGCGGCGGCCGTCAGCCACGGCACGGCCAGCGCGCTGCCGACCAGCAACGCCGCCAGCGCCGCGAAGCCGGCCGCGAGGCCGGTGCTCGAGATCGCCAGTACGCCGGCGCCGGCGAGCAAGGCCGCGCCGGCCAGCGCGAGCCCGGGCAACCAGCCGCCGACGCGTCGCTCCAGCGGCCGCCGGGCGATGGCCGCCACCGGCGACACCGACATCGCCTCGAGCGCGGGCACCAGCGCCGACGCCAGGCTGCCGACCACGCCCAGCACCAAGCCGAGCATCAGGCTGGCAGTGCTCAGGCGCGCCTCGCCCACCGTCACGGAGAAATAGAGGTCGTTCAGGGTGCGCCCGACCAGCGCCAGCAGACGCCCGGCGATGGCGTCACCGGCGAGTATTCCGAGCGCCGCTGCGCACGCGCCGAGAAGCAGCGCCTCGAGCAGCACGGCGCGCAGCACCTCGCCACGCGTGACGCCGATAGCGCGCAGGACACCGAACAACTCGCGGCGGCGCAACACGTTGAAGTGCATCGTGTTGTAGATCAGGAACAGGCCGATGACCACCGCCAGCAGACTCATCGCGGTAAGGTTCAAAGTGAACGCACCGGCCAGTTCCCGGGTCGCGCGGGCACGCGCCGAGGCCGGCACGATGCTGGCCTCCGGTGGCAGGAGCGCGCGCACCGCTTCGAGCGTCCGCGCCTCGTCCTCCGCCAGCATGAGGTCGATGCGCGTGAGGCGCGCCGGCGCGCCGCGCAACGACTGGGCGCTGGCGATATCGGTGACCGCCAGGTTGTCCAGGCCGCGGGTGGCGTGCTCGTCGAGCAACCCGACCAGCGTGAGGGTGTGACGGCGACCGCTGGCGCCGACCTCGAACGCCTCACCCACCTGCACGCCGACACGCGCGGCGGTGCTCGCCGCCAGCAGCACCGCGCCGGGTTCGAGCAGCAGCCGGCGCCACACGGCGGGCGCCAGCGCGCCCGCGGCGGCGAATCCCCGGAAGCTGCGCTCGGCCAGCGGGTCGATCCCGAGCACCCGCAAGGTCTCGCTGCCATAGCGTACCGACAGTTCCACCACGGGCGCCGCGTCACGCAGCCCGAGATCACGGCGCAACCCCACGTACACCTCGTCGGCCAGGCCGGCGGGGCCGGCGACGACGTGGTGAGTGGCGCGCCCCGCCAGCGCCTGCATGGACAGGTCGAAGGCCCGGCGCGCACCCTGGTTGGCGATGTCCACGGCGACGAAGACCATCACCCCGAGCGCCAGACCGAGCACTGCCAGCGCGCTCTGCAGCGGGTAGCGCAGCAATCCCGCCGCGCTTGCGCGCCAGGCCAGCGGTATCACCAGGCGACGCCCTCGTGGTAATCGCTCAGGCGGCCGCGCTCGAGCACCAGCACCTGCTCGGCGGTACTCGCGACCTCGCGACTGTGCGTGACCAGCAGCAGCCGGCGACCTTCCTCCGCGGTCATCTCGTGCAGCAGTTCGATGATCCGGCGCCCGTTCGCAGCATCGAGGCTGCCGGTGGGTTCGTCGGCCAGCACGAGTTGCGGCGAGTGCACGAGGCTGCGCGCGACCGCCACTCGCTGCTGCTCACCGCCCGACAACTCCTCGGGGAAGCGCCCGGCGTAACCGCCGAGCCCGACCTGCTCGAGCAGCGTCGTCACCCGCGCCGCGCGGCTACCGCGCGGCGTGCCCGCGAGTTCCAGCGGCAACAGCAGGTTGTCGCCGACCGACAGGGTGGCGATGAGGTTGAAGAACTGGAACACCATCCCGATGCGCTGGCGTCGAAAGAGCGTCAGCCGCGACTCGCTCAGGCGGCACAGGTCCTGCCCGTCGATCTCGATAGCGCCGCGCTGCGGGCGATCGAGCCCGGCCAGCAGGTGCAGCAGGGTCGACTTGCCCGAACCGCTGCGCCCGAGGATCGCGATGGAACCCCGGTCGGCGAACACGTGCTCGAAGCGCTCGAAAACCGGTTGGGCGTTGCGGCCTTGCGCGTAGCTGTAGTCGAGCGCGCGCAATGCGATGGGAAGAGGCAAGCGTCAGGCGTCCTGGACGGTCACGGTCACGCGGCGTTGATGAGGGGCGCTGCGATGCTCCCAGACGTAGACGCCCTGCCAGGTCCCCAGGGCCAGTGCATTGCGGGTGACCGGGAGGGTAAGGCTGCAATCGGTGAGCACGCTGCGCACGTGCGCGGGCATGTCGTCCGGCCCCTCGGCGACGTGGCGAAACCGCGGGTCGCCGTCGGGCACGAGGGCCGCCATGAAGGTCTCGAGGTCGACGCGCACGTCCGCGTCGGCGTTCTCGCACACGACCAGCGAAGCGCTGGTGTGCTGGATGAACAAATGGCACAACCCGCACTGTACACCGCTGTCGCGCACCGCGGCGTTGACCTGCGCGGTGATATCGTAGGTGCCGCGACCGCGCGTCGCGCAATCTATGGTGGTCTGCATTCGCGCCTCGGAAAAGCGGGCAGCGCAAGTGTAGACCAGCCACAGCCGGCCGGCCAGCCGCCGGGCGCCGTGCGCCGGCGGCCGCGGCGGTCGTGGCCTCAGTCGATGGTGAACAACTTGTCGAAGTTCGCGATGTCGAGCACGTTGCGCACGTCGTTGCTCGGCTTGCGCAGGTGGATGTCGGATGAATCCCCCCCGGCGTGCTCGCGCAGCAACAACAGCATGCCGAGCGCCGAGCTGTCCATGTACTCGGCGCGGTGCAGGTCGACGACGTAGCGACTCACCGCCTCGCCGCTTTCGGCGTAGGAGTTGCGGAATGCGTCATAGACGCGAAAATCGAAACGGCCCTTGACGCCGATGGTCAATTCCCGACCGTCGTTGGAAACTTCGGATGTGATCATGGCTGACTCCCGTCAATCGTAAAGCAATGCATCTATGGATCGCAGCGCAGCAGGTCGCCCTCGCCGCAACCCGGCCCTGTCAATGACGTGCCCGGCGAGTACCGCCCCGGTGCACTCGGCTGGCCCATGTCCCTGGCCAGCGTTTCGAGCAACCCGCGCAAGCTGCCCATGAACGCTTCGACCCGCTCGACGTCGGCCTGCGCCGCGGCGAGCGCGCGTTCGGCGCCGTGCAAACCCACGGCCGCGTCGAGACCGTCCCGGAGACCGGAACAGGAGCCCGCCAGTTGCCGTAGCTGCCCGCCCAGCGCTTCGCTGAAGGCGCACAACTCGCTCAGCATCCCGTCGACCCGACCCTTCGAACGGATGGCGAGCGTGATGTCCTTCGAGGCCATGTCGCCGATCACCCGGCGCGCCTTGCCGATCAGCGCACCGGCGTTCGACACGACCTCGCGGATCTCGTCGCTGAACTTGTCGGACTTCTGCGACAGTTGCCGGACCTCGCTCGCCACCACCGAGAACCCGCGCCCGGCCTCGCCCGCGCGCGCTGCCTCGATGGCCGCGTTCAGCGCGAGCAGGTTGGTCTGATCGGCGATGAGCTTTACGTCGTCGAGCAGCTTGCCCGCCGTATCGAGACGT
>JBFJWO010000212.1:0-8476 GCA_041623575.1 Gammaproteobacteria bacterium | reverse complement strand
TCAGCGCCGCCGGGCGCCGCGCCCATGGCCTGCACCAGGGCCTCGAGGTCGCCCAGGCTGGTGTCGAGGCTGCGGGCGTCGCGCATGTCCTGGTTCAGAAACGCCTGCAGGGCCGGCTGAAGCCGTACCGCCAGGTCGAGTTCCGGGTTGGCGCCCGACTGGTAGGCGCCCACGCTGATCAGGTCCTTGTTGGCCTGGTAGAGCGCGTGTAGCCGCCGGAACGCATTGGCATTGGCGATCTGCTCGGGGCTGGCGATGGCGGGCATGGCGCGGCTGATCGAGGCCAGGACGTCGATCGCCGGGTAGTGCCCGGCTTCGGCGATGGCGCGCGAGAGCACCACGTGGCCGTCGAGGATCGCGCGCGCGGCATCGGCAATGGGGTCGTTCTGGTCGTCGCCTTCGACCAGCACCGTGTAGAAGGCGCTGATCGAGCCGCCGCCCGGGGCGGCGTTGCCGGCCCGCTCCACCAGTTGCGGCAGGCGTGCGAACACCGAGGGCGGGTAGCCCTTGGTCGCCGGCAGTTCGCCGATGGCGAGCGCGATCTCGCGCTGCGCCTGGGCGAAGCGCGTCAGCGAATCCATCAGCAGCAGCACCTGGCGGCCCTGGTCGCGAAAGAACTCGGCGATGCTGTGGGCGAGCATGGCGCCGTGCAGGCGCATCAGCGGCGAGGTGTCGGCGGGCGCCGCCACCACCACCGCGCGTGCCAGCCCCTCCTCGCCGAGGATGTCCTCGACGAATTCCTTGACTTCCCGGCCGCGCTCGCCGATCAGGCCGACCACCACCACGTCGGCTTGCGTGTAGCGGGTCATCATGCCGAGCAGCACGCTCTTGCCGACGCCGCTGCCGGCGAACAGCCCGAGGCGCTGCCCGCGCCCGACCGGCAGCAACGCATTGATGGCGCGGATGCCGACGTCGAGCGGTTCGCGGATCGGCGCGCGCTGCAGGGGGTTGAGCGGTTCGGACTGCAGGGGGTAGTGGTGCGCGGCCTTCACCTCCCCGCGCCCGTCGAGCGGGTCCCCGCGCCCGTCGAGCACCCGCCCGAGCAGGCCCGCGTCCACCGCCACCCGGTAGACACGATCGCGCGGAATGACCCGCGCCCCGGGCACCAGGCCCTGGATGCTGCCGGTCGGGGTGAGGAACAGCCGCTCGCCCGAGAAGCCGACGATCTCCGCCTCGATCGCCGAGCCGTCCGGGTTGAGCACCGAGCAGCGGGTGCCGACCGCCGCCGAGCAGCCGACTGCCTCGAGCGTCAGGCCGGCGATCCGGGTGAGCTGACCCTCGACGGCCGGCCCGGGGAACTCCGGCAACCCGGCCCGCAGGGCGCGCAGGCGTTGCGCCCAACGCCCGGGCTGCGCCGACCCGGGGGCGCCGGGCGCCGGTGCGCCGCTCACGCCGGGCACCGGGGAGGCAGCGTGCGGGGTTCAGCCATCTTCTTCGCGCGAGCCGCCCAGCACCGTGGCGGCGAGGCTTGCGAGGCGCGACTCGAGCGTGGCATCGACGCGCGAGGATTCGCTCAGCAGCCGGCAGCCGCCGCGGGTGATCAACGGGTCCTCGACCAGCGCCACGTCGCCATCGGCGTCGGTGGCCGGGAAGGCCTGCTTGACGATCGGCAGGTCGTCGGGGTGCAGGCACACGCGCACGCGGCGCGCGCTGCTCGGCAGGATGCCGAGCGCCTCGCGCACCACGGCAACGATCTCGCCCGGCTCGACGCGCAACTCGCGGCGCACCAGTTGCTGGGCGAGGATCACGCTCAGCTGCAGCAGTTCCTGCTCGGCCAGCTCGTCGAAGTCGTGCAGGGCGTTGCGGGCCGAGTCGAGCACGGACTGCAGACACGCGCCATGGCGCGTCAGCTCCGCCTGCGCGGCCTCGCGACCCTCGGCGTAGCCACGCTCGAAACCCTCCTGGCGCCCGGCTTCCTCCCAGGCGGCGAGATCGGCCGCCGTCGGCGGCGACACCGGCGAGTCGGGAAAGAGATTGTGCGAATGCACCCCGCCGGGCGGCGACATGCTCGGCGCCGCCCAGGGCACCGCCTTCGCGCCGCGGTCCTCGTCGCTCACGCGCTCGCCCCGGTTGCCGATCCCGCGAACCCGCCCATCAGATCATGTCGCCGCTGCCGCCGCCGAGCATGATCTCGCCGTCCGCCTCTTTCTGGCGCGCGATCGCGAGGATCTCCTTCTGCGCGGTCTCGACGTCGCTGACGCGCACCGGGCCCTTGGCTTCCATGTCCTCCATCAGCATCTGCGCGGCGCGCTGCGACATGTTCTTCAGGAACTTCTGCCGCAGCCCCTCGTCGGCGCCCTTCAGCGCCAGCACCAGCGAGTCGGTGCCGATGTCCCGCAACAGCGCCTGGATGGCCCGGTCGTCGACGTCGCCGAGGTTGTCGAACACGAACATGAGCTCCGAGATCTGGTCGCCGAGCTCGTTGTCGGACTCGCGCACGCTCTCCATGATCTCGCTTTCCATGGCGGACTCGACGAAATTGAGGATGTCGGCAGCGGTCTTGGCGCCGCCGACGCTGGCCGACTTGAGGTTGTTCTCACCCGTGAAGTGCGATTCCATGATCGCGTCGAGCTCGCGCAGGGCGCTGACCGGGATACCGTCAAGCGTAGCGATGCGCATGACCACGTCCGGGCGTACGTTTTCCGGGAGGCACTGCAACACCTCCGCCGCCTGGTCGGAGTCCAGGTAGGACAGCACGATGGCGATGATCTGCGGATGCTCGAGGCGGATGATCTCCGCCACGGCGCGTGCGTCCATCCACTTCAGCGCTTCGAGCCCCTGGCTGTCGCCGCCGACCAGGATGCGATCGATGACCCCGTTGGCGCGGTCCTCGCCGAGCGCCTTGACCAGCACGTTCTTGATGTACTCGCGCGAGCCGATACCGAGCGAGGTCTGGTCGCCGAGGTGGTGGAGGAACTCGTTCAGCACGGACGCGGCGGCGCTGCGCGAGACGTTGTTGACGTTGGACATGGCGCTGCCCAGCACCTGCACTTCGCGCGGTCCCATGTAGCGCAGGATCTCCGAGGCGTCGTCGGTGCCGAGGCACATGAGCAGGATCGCCGCCCGCTCGATGCCACCGCTCGAGGCGGCCTCCTCAGGCATCCTGCGCGACCCAGTTCTTGAGCAGCATGGCGACGCGGGCGGGGTCGTCCTTCACCACCGCGCGGGCCGCTTCGAGCTGCTTCTCGTAGTCCTCCGCCGAGACCGGCGGCAGCGCAGGCTTGTCGCCCGCCAGGCGCAACTGGTCCTCGGCCAGCTCGCCGCCCTCGCCGCCGGCGGCGGCCGTTTTCGACTGCTCGGGCGCCGGCAACGGCGGCGGCGCGGTGATGTTGCGGATCACCGGGCGCACGAAGAACAGCAGCAGCAGCAGGACGAACAGGCCGCCCGCGACCTGCTTGCCGAGGTCCCATACCCACGGCTGCTCCCACAGCGGCGGCTCGGGCAGCTGTTCGAGCTCCGGGCGCAGGAACGACGAGCCGAGCAGGCTCACGGTGTCGCCGCGTGCCTCGTCGTAGCCGATGGCGTCGCGGATCAGCGCCGTGAAGCGCGCGAGTTCCTCTTCGCTGTAGCCCTGGGGCTCGGCCGCGGCGTCCGCCGCCTCGCCGCCCTGCGCAGCCTGCCCGCCCGCCGCCTCGGCCTGCGCGGCATTGGCGGCACGCACCGCGGTATCGTCGATGATCACCGCCACCGACAGCCGGGTGATGGTGCCGACCGGGTTGAGGACATGCTTGATCTCGCGGTCGACCTCGAAGTTGCGGGTCGCCGCGCGGGTCTGCGAAGTGGGTGGCTCGGCCAGGCCGTCGGCCGGCTCGGCCTCGCCCTGCGCATCGGTCGTGCCACCGGCCGGCGGCTGGTTGCTCAGCGCCCCGGGGATGCCCAGCGCCCCGTCGCCGCCGCGCCGTTCCTGCTCGTTGATCTGCTCGCTGCGGATCGCACGACGCTCGGGGTCGAACGACTCCTCGGTGGCCTCGAGGCGGGTGAAATCGAGCGAGGCGGTCACCTGCGCGCGCACGTTGCCGATCCCGATCAACGGCTCGAGCAGGCGCACGATGCGCTCGCTGTAGTCGTTCTCCAGGCGCCGCGTGTGGTCGAACTGCCGCGCGGTCAGCGCGAACGGCTGGTCGGCGTCGCCCTGCGACAGCAGTCGCCCCATCTGGTCGACGACGGTGACGTTGCCCACTTCGAGTTGCGGGATGCTGGAGGCCACCATGTGCACGATGGCGTTCACCTGGGCATCCTCGAGCGAGCGCCCGGGGTAGAGTTTCACCACCACCGAGGCGCTCGGCGGCACGCTCTTGCGGATGAACACCGACTGCTTGGGCAGCGCCAGGTGCACGCGCGCGCTCTCGACGTTGCGCAGGGTCGACACCGAGCGCCCCAGTTCCGCCTCCAGCGCGTGCTTGTAGCGGGCGTTCTCGACGAACCGGCTGGTGCCGAGGCTCGAGTTCTCGCGCAACACCTCCATGCCGATCGCCGACCCGCCCGGCAGGCCCTGGCCGGCCAGGCGCATGCGCAGCTCGTGCACCTTGCCGCGCGGCACCAGCACCGCGCCGGTGCGCTCGTCGATGCGAAAGTCGACCTGCTCGGCGCGCAACGCCTCGCTCACCGCCAGCGCGTCGCGTTCCGTCAGGTCGTTGAACAGGGACGTGTAGTTGGGCTCCTGCGACCACAGCGCGACCACCACGCCGACCGCGACGGCGAGCGCCAGGCCCGCCAGCATGACCAGTTGCCGGACCCACGGGAACTGGAACACCGAGCCCGGCTGGTCAGGTCCGGGAAGCGCTTCGGTTTCGGCCAAGGTCCACCTCCTGCGGGGGGCTGATCGTTATTCGTCTGAGCGTACCCGGGCGTGCGCTCACACCTGCATGCTCATGATTTCCTGGTACGCGCTGAGGAAACGGTTGCGGACCTGGGTCAGGGCTTCGAAGCCGATGCGCGAGCGTTGCGCCGACAGCATCACGTCGATCAGTTGCACGTCCTCGCCCGCCTCGAAGCGGGCCGCCATGTCTCTTGCCTGCAACTGCGATTCGTTCACCTGGTTCACGTACTGCGCGATCAGTTCGGAGAAATCCGCGCCCTCGGTGCCCGGCGCATCGGGCACGGTGCTGCGTGCGGCGTCGCGCATGCCCGCCAGTTCGTTCATCAGGCGTCGCGCGTCGATCGAGGCGAGCGTGTTGTCAGCCACGGGCTGCTCCCACCGGGATCTCGACCCCGTCGGCGCGCATCTGCGCGAGCTTGTAGCGCAGCGTGCGCTGGCTGATCCCGAGCAACTCGGCGGCGCGCGTGCGGTTGCCGGCGTGGTCGGCGAGCACCTCGGCGATGCGCCGGTGCTCCTCGGCGCGCAGGTTGGCGTGCAGGTCCTGCTCGGCGGCCGGCGGCGGCTCCTCGGCTTCGAACTGCAGGGTGCTGGAATCGATCGTCGCGCCGCCGGCGAGGATCAGCGCGCGCTGCAGCACGTTGTCGAGTTCGCGCACGTTGCCGGGCCAGGCGTGCGCCTGCAACTTCGCGCGTGCGTCCTCGGCGAGCGCCGCGCCTGCCGCCCCCTGGTGGCGTTGCAGCAGCCGTTCGGCCAGCGGCACGATGTCGTCGCGGCGCTCGCGCAACGGCGGCAGGTGCAGCGGGAAGACGTTGAGCCGGTAGAACAGGTCCTCGCGAAAACGCCCCGCCGCCACCTCTTCGCGCAGGCGACGGTTGGTGGTGGCGAGCACGCGCACGTCCAGCGCCACGCTGACCGAACCGCCGACGCGTTCGACTTCGCGCTCCTGCAGCACGCGCAGCAGCTTCGACTGCAGGGCGAGGTCCATCTCCGAGATCTCGTCGAGCAGCAGGGTGCCGCCCTGGGCCTGCTCGAACTTGCCGACGCTGGCCTTGATCGCGCCGGTGAAGGCGCCGCGTTCGTGACCGAACAGGACCGCCTCGAGCATGTTCTCCGGGATCGCCGCGCAGTTGATGGCGACGAACGGCCCCTGCGCCCGCGACGAGTGGCGATGGATGAATCGGGCCAGCACTTCCTTGCCGGTGCCGCTCTCGCCGCTCAGCAGGACGGTCGCGTCGGTGTTCGCCACGCGCTCGGCCAGGCGCAGCAACTCGCGCATGCGCCGGTCCCGGGCGACGGGCCCGTCGGGTGGGTCTTCGCCGGTGGCTGCGCGCGCCGCGCCCGGGTCGCTGATCAGCGCGGCGACCTTGTCGAGCAGTTCGTCCGGGTCGAAGGGTTTCACCAGGTAGTCTTCGGCGCCGGCCTTCAAGGCGCGCACCGCGTGCTGCACCGAGGCGAACGCGGTCATCAGCAACACCGGGATGGCGTGGCCGGCATCGCGCACCTCGGCGAGCAACGCGAGCCCGTCCATGGGCTTCATCTGCACGTCCGAGACGATCAGCCCGACGTCCGAGGCGCGGCGCAGTTCGTCGAGCGCGGCACTGCCGTCGCCGACCCCGGTGACGCGGTAGCCGGCGCGGCCCAGGGTGTCGCACAGCGCTTCGCGCAACTCACGGTCGTCGTCGACCACCAGCAGGCGCGCGGGCCCGAGCACGGCGGCGCTCACTGCCCGCCCTGCGGGTCGGCGGCGCCTTGCCGGGGCAGCGCGACGGTGAAGCGACAACCGCCGCCGGGATCGCTCGCGAGCGAGAGCGTGCCGCCATGGGCCTCCACGACCGAGCGGGCCACCGCGAGCCCGAGGCCGCTGCCGGTCTCGCGCGTGGAATAGAACGGCTCGAACACGCGGGCCGCCAGCGGCGCCTCGATGCCCGGGCCGTTGTCGGCGAACTCGAACAGGACCGAGCGCGGGCCCCCGTGCGCCGCGACCCGCAGCACCAGGCCCTCGGGACGGGCCTGCAAGGCGTTGTCGGCGAGGTTGGCGAACGCGCTGACCAGCGCCGCGGCGTTGACGCGTACGCGCTCGGCCTGCGCCGGTGCGTCGATCTCGAGGCGGGCGCCGGCGGGCGCGAACAGCGGCAGCACCTGCTCGCTCAGCGCCGCCAGCACCTCGCCGACCGGGGTGGGCTTGCCGCTCACCACTGCGCTGGTGCTGCTGAACACCTGCATGTCACGGACCTGCGCACGCAGGCGCGCCAACGCGTGCTCGAGGCGCACGGCGAGGTCGCGGCTGCGCTCGTCGTCGCCGGCCACCTGGGTCAGTTCGCGGGCCACCAGCGCCGAGGTCGCGAGCGGCGTGCCCAGCTGGTGCGCGAGGCGCGCCAGCATCTCGCCCATCTCCGCCAGGCGCGAGCGCTGGGCGAGGCGGGTCTGCAGGCGTCGCGCCTCGGACACGTCGCTCAGCATCACGATCTGCCCGCCTTCGTCGCCGTCCCGGCGCGAGCCCGCGCCGCGGGACGCGGGCGCGCGTTGCGCCTCGCGCAGCGGCCGGGTAGCCACGCTGAGGCGCCGCCCGTCGTGCAACACCAGCTCGGTGCCGTCGTCGCTCGCGCTCAACTGGCTCAGCACGACGGTGTCCCAGCGGCGCCCGACCAGCCCTTCGCCCAGCAGCTCGCGCGCCGCGCGGTTGCAGTCGCTGATATGCCCGCGCTGATCGAGAAGCAGCACCGCGGCGGGCAGGGTATCCAGCACGGCGGCCGCGCGTCCCTGTTCCGGCTCGCGCCAGGCACCCAGCGCCGCGCGATCGAGCGTCGAGTTAAGGCTCGCCACCACTGCGCGCAGGCGCTGCAACGCCCGGTCCGGCAACGGCGTCGCCGGCGGCTGCTCGAGGCAGGAAGGGTCTAGGCTGGTCGTCAATGGCATGTCTTGGAATCCGCTTGTCCACCTGGAGGTGAAAAAGCAGATTCTATGCCACGGAATTTTCTATTTGATTATCAGTGAGTTGTGTTGAGTCACCGCGAGCCGCGTCAAACTTACGGCAGCTCGTTGCGCTGGATGGCGTACTTGCGCATCTTCTCCACCAGCGTGGTCCGGCGCATGCCGAGACGTGTCGCTGCGTGCGCGACCACGCCGTCGGCCTCGTCGAGGGCCTGCTGGATGAGGCTGACCTCGATCTTCTGCAGGTGCTCCTTGAGATCGAGGCCGTCGCGGGGCAGGCGCGGTTCGCTGAACAGCGCCGGGTTGATCGGCGCGCTGGCCGGTGCCAGCGACGGGCTGTCGCCGGCGGCCGCGCCTTCCGGGACGAGCTTCTCCGGCAGGTCCTTGACGTCGACCACGCCGTAGGGGTGCAGGATCGCCAGGCGCTCGATCACGTTGGCCAGTTCGCGCACGTTGCCGGGCCAGCGGTAGTGGCACAACGCCATCACCGCCGCCGGCGTCAGGCGCACGCTGCCCACCTTGCTGTGCTCGAGGCGGGTGATCAGCTCGTTGATCAGCAGGTGCAGATCGTCGAGGCGGTCGCGCAGGGTCGGCATGTGGATCGGGAACACGTTGAGCCGGTAGTAGAGGTCCTCGCGAAACTTGCCGCTGCGGATCTCGTCTTCGAGCTCGCGGTGGGTGGCGGCGATGATGCGCACGTCCGTGCCGATGCTGCGGTTGGAGCCG
>JBFJWO010000211.1:0-8490 GCA_041623575.1 Gammaproteobacteria bacterium | reverse complement strand
TGTTCGCGCGCTCGAACGCGGTCACCCATGCACCGCACGTGGCCGCCAACTGGGACCTCGACGGTAACCGCGCCGCCGAGCGCTGGTGGTTCGCCTGAGTTGAACCCGCACGACGCGCCCGGCCCACGGGTCGGGCGCGTCGCGCCGCTGCGCTTGCCGGCACCCGGGCGTTGGCGCCAGTCGTCGGGCCGCGCCGACTTGACAACCAGCCCGCGCACTCCGACCATGCCTGCTACCCGGCGTCGGGCTGTCAGCGGCGACGACCGGGCCGGTCGGGTGCACCGCCCCGCGCCGCGATAACGAGAACGACTACGAGGGGGAGCCGCCAGCCGGCATGAACAAGCTCCTGACGATGGTTTTTCAGCGCCTGGGTCTCGGCCTGGTCACGCTGCTGGTGGTGTCCATCATCATCTTCTCGGGCGTGGAGCTGCTGCCCGGCGACCTCGCCCAGGAAATCCTCGGCCAGGCGGCGACGGAGGAAACGGTCGCCGCGTTCCGGCGCGAGCTGGGACTGGACCAGCCCGCCTACATCCGCTACTTCGACTGGCTGGGCGGCATCCTGCAGGGCGATTTCGGCAAGTCGCTGGCCAACCAGCGCCAGATCTCGGAGCTGATCGGCACGCGGCTCGCCAACACGCTGTTCCTCGCCAGCATCGCCGCGATCATCTCGGTGCCGCTGGCGCTGGCGCTCGGCATCCTGGCCGCGCTCTACCGCAACAGCTTTTACGACCGCGCGGTCAACGTGCTCACCCTGAGCTCCATTTCGTTTCCCGAGTTCTTCGTCGCCTACATCCTGATCCTGTTCTTCGCCGTCACCTACGGCTGGTTCCCGAGCCTGTCGAACATCAGCGACCCGAACATCCCGTTCTGGGACCGCGTCTACCGCAGCTTCCTGCCGGCCCTGACGCTGACCCTGGTGGTGGTGGCGCACATGATGCGCATGACGCGCGCGGCCATCATCAACCTGCTGGCGAGCCCCTACATCGAGATGGCGAGCCTCAAGGGCATGTCGGCGGGACGCATCATCTTGCACCACGCGCTGCCCAACGCGTGGGCCCCGATCATCAACGTCATCGTGCTGAACCTCGCCTACCTGGTGGTCGGCGTGGTGGTGGTGGAGGTGGTGTTCATCTACCCGGGCCTCGGCCAGCTGATCGTGGACTCGGTGCAGAAACGCGACATCCCGGTGGTGCAGGCCTGCAGCCTGATCTTCGCGGCTACCTACATCCTGCTGAACCTCACGGCGGACATCCTCTCCATCGTGACCAACCCGCGGCTGCTGCACCCCAAATGAGCAGCGAGTTGCCCGACAACCTCTCGACCGACGCCGCGCCGCCGCCCGAGCGGGTCAAGCGCACGTGGTACGAGATCGCCTGGAAGGGCCTCAAGTCGGCACCCTGGAGCGCGCGCTTCGGGATGCTGGTGATCGCCATCTACGTCTTCGTCGCGCTGTTCGCCCCGGTGCTCACGCCCTACGGCGAGTCGGACATCGTCGGCACCGAGTTCGACGTGTGGAGCGAGGAGTTCCCGCTCGGCACCGACAACCTCGGCCGCGACATGCTCACGCGACTGCTCTACGGCGCGCGCAACACCGTCGGCATTGCCTTTCTGACCACCGTGCTGGCGTTCATGATCGGCGGGCTGGGCGGGCTGATGGCCGCCACGCTCGGCGGCTGGATCGACCAGGGTCTGTCGCGCCTCGTCGACGTGCTGATGGCCATCCCGCAGCTCATCTTTGCGCTGCTGCTGCTGACGATCTTCGGTACCGCCATCCCGGTGCTGGTGACCATCATCGCGGTGCTCGATTCCACCCGCGTGTTCCGCCTGAGCCGCGCGGTGGCGATGAACGTGGTGGTGATGGAGTTCGTCGAGGCGGCCAAGCTGCGCGGTGAGGGCATCGGCTGGATCACCGTTCGCGAGATCCTGCCCAACATCATGCCGCCGCTGGTGGCGGAGTTCGGGCTGCGGTTCTGCTTCGTGTTCCTGCTGATCAGCGCGCTCAGCTTCCTCGGCCTCGGCATCCAGCCGCCGACCGCGGACTGGGGCAGCATGGTGCGCGACAACGCGACCCTGATCACCTACGGCGACATCACGCCGCTGCTGCCGGCGGGCGCCATCGCGCTGCTGACGGTGGGCGTCAACTTCGTCGTCGACTGGTTCCTGCACAAGACCAGCGGGTTGCGCGATGAGCACTGAGTCAACGAAGAAAGCGGGCGAGCTGCTGCTCGATATCCGCAACCTGCACATCGAGGGGCAGAGCGACGAGCAGTGGCACGAGATCGTCAAGGGTATCGACCTGCAGCTGCACCGCGGCGAGGTCCTGGGCCTGATCGGCGAGTCGGGTGCGGGCAAGTCCACCATCGGGCTCGCGGCGATGGCGTTCGCGCGCCCCGGGTGTCGCATCACCGCCGGGCAGATATTTTTCAACGGCAAGGACCTGATGCAGCTCGGCGAATCGGAAAGGCGCGCGCTGCGAGGCGTGCACATCGCTTATGTCGCGCAGAGCGCGGCGGCCGCCTTCAACCCGGCGCACAAGCTGATCGAGCAGTTCTCCGAGGGGCCGGTGCAGCACGGGGTGCGCTCGCGCGGCGAGGCGGAGAAAGACGCCGCCGATCTCTACCAGCGCCTGCAGATGCCGGAACCCGAGACCATCGGTTTTCGCTACCCGCACCAGGTCTCCGGCGGGCAGTTGCAACGCGCCATGACCGCGATGGCCATGGCCTGCCGCCCCGACCTGATCATCTTCGACGAGCCGACCACCGCGCTCGACGTCACCACCCAGATCGAGGTGCTGGTGACCATCCGCAATATCGTCAAACAGTTCGATACCGCGGCGATCTACATCACCCACGATCTCGCGGTGGTGGCGCAGATGGCCGACCGGATCATGGTGCTGCGCTACGGCGAACTGGTCGAGGAGGCGAGCACCCGCAAGATGCTCTCCGACCCGCAGCAGGACTACACCAAGTCGCTGTGGGCCGTGCGCACCCACCGCAAGGAAGTGGAGCCGCCGTCGAAAACCGACGTGCCGCTGGTCAAGGTCGACCACGTCAGCGCCGCCTACGGGCCGGTCAAGGTGCTGCGCGACATCACGTTCGAGATCCACCGCGGCTACACCGTCGCCGTGGTCGGCGAGTCCGGCAGCGGCAAGAGCACCGCGGCTCGCGTCATCACCGGCCTGCTGCCGCCGAGCCAGGGGCAGGTGTTCTACGAGGGCCAGCCCCTGCCCCCGGACTATCGCCAGCGCAGCAAGGACCAGCTGCGCCAGGCCCAGATGATCTACCAGAGTGCCGACACGGCGGTGAACCCGCGCCATCGCATCCGCGACATCATCGGCCGCCCGGTGGAGTTCTACCTCGGTCTCACCGGCGCCAGGCGCGAGGCGCGCGTGCGCGAGCTGCTCGAGATGATCGAGCTCGAACCCGACCAGTTCATCGACCGCTATCCGGGCGAGCTGTCGGGCGGGCAGAAGCAGCGCATCTGCATCGCGCGCGCGCTGGCCGCCGAGCCCAAGTTCATCATCTGCGACGAGGTGACCTCGGCGCTCGACCAGCTGGTCGCCGAGGGCATCCTCAAGCTGCTCGATCGGCTGCAGCGCGAGCTGGAGCTCTCCTACATGTTCATCACCCACGACCTGGCGACCGTCAAGGCGATCGCCGACGAGATCGTGGTGATGTACCAGGGCGAGATCGTCGAGCAGGGGCCGAAGCAGGAAATCATCACCCCGCCCCACCACGACTACACCGACCTGCTGCTGTCCTCGGTGCCGGAGATGGACCCCGACTGGCTCGACCAGGTGCTCGAGCAGCGCGGCGCCGCCGCCCGGAGCTCGGCGGGCAACTGACGGCAACGGGCCGGGGGATCGGCGCCGCAGTGGAAGACGAACGAAGGTCGACCATCGCCCGACCCGCGAACGACGCCGCCGCGCGGTTCTTTGCCGACGGCTACCTGTTCCCCGTGCAGGCGCTCGACGCGCACGAAGCGGCCGCGGCGCGCGCGCAACTGGAGGCGCTGGAGCGGCGCATCGGCGACACCCGCCTTGGCAACGGGACCCAGCTCAACTACCCCCACGTGATCTTCCGTTTCGCCGCCGGGATCGTGCGCCGCCCGGCCATCCTCGATGTCGTCGAGCAGATCCTCGGCCCGGACATCCTGGTGTGGGGCGCGACGTTCTTCATCAAGGAACCGCACAGCGACAGCTACGTGAGCTGGCACCAGGACCTGCGCTACTGGGGTCTCGACGACGAAGACGGCGAGGTCAGCGCCTGGCTCGCGCTCGGGCCCGTGAGGCGGGCCAACGGCTGCATGCGGTTCCTGCCCGGCTCACACCGCGGCGGGTTGCTCGAGCACCGCGACACCTTCGCCGCGGGCAACGTGCTCACCCGCGGCCAGGAGGCCGCGATCGAGATCGACGAGAGCCGCACGCTGGATGTCGAGCTCGAACCCGGGCAGGTCTCTTTCCACCACGGGCGGTTGCTGCACGCCTCGGCGCCGAACCGCTCCGGCGAACGGCGCGTGGGGCTCGCCATCAACTACATCGCACCGCACGTGCGCCAGACCGTGGCCCGCGAGGACTTCGCCATGCTGGTGCGGGGCGAGGATCGCTACGGGCATTTCCTGCCCGTGCCCGCGCCGCGGCAGGACCTCTCCGACGACGCGCTCGCCTGGCACCGTCGCATCCTCACGGCCCAGAACGAGACCATGTACGAGGGTGCGGGCGACGTGACGCCCGGCCGGGCCGGTCCGCCGATCGTCTGAGGGGTCGCCGGGCCGCCGTCGGGAATTCGCTCGCGGGCGCCGTCGCGCCTCAGTACTGGAAGTGCTTGATGGTCTCGCCCTTGCGGCCGATCTCCGTCATGGATTCGATGCCCAGCTGCAGGTGACGTTGCGCCCAGGACTCGGTCACCTGGCGGTCCATGTCCTCGGTCTTGACACCCTCCGGCGTGGTCGGCCGGTCCGACACCAGCAACAGCGCGCCGCGCGAGATCTGGTTCTTGTGCCCGACGATGAACAGCGTCGCCGTTTCCATGTCGACCGCGATGCAGGTCATCTCGCGCAGTTGCTCGTGATACTTGGGGTCGTGCTCCCAGACCCGCCGGTTGGTGGTGTAGACCACGCCGGTGCGGTATTCCAGCCCCGCCGCGCGCAGCTTGTCCGAGACGAACTTGTGCAGCTTGAACGAAGGCAGCGCGGGCACCATCGGGTGCAGGTAGTCGTTGCTGGTGCCCTCCCCCCGGATGGCCGCGATCGGCAGGATGAAATGGCCGATCTCGGTGGATTTCTTGACCCCGCCGCACTTGCCCAGGAACAGCACGCCCTTGGGTGTCACGGCCGTCAGCAGGTCCATGATGGTGGCGGCGTTGGGCGAACCCATGCCGAAATTGATGATCGTCACGCCGTCGTCGTTGGTGGCCGCCTGCATCGGGCGCCCTTCGCCGTACAAGGCGCAGCCGAACTGGTCGCAGAACATGCGCACGTAGTTGGCGAAGTTGGTCAGCAGGATCCATTGCCCGAACCTGTCGAGCGGCATGGACGTGTAGCGGGGCAGCCAGTTGCGGGTCAGCTGCTGTTTGCTGAGCGTGGGCATCGCCGTTTCCATCGCCCGATTCTACCGCCCGCAAATCCCGTTTCCCAAACCTGGCGGAAGGTCGCGTGCGCCGCTCCCGTGGAAACCGACAGGCGGCGGGAGCCGGCCCCGCGGACATCGCGCCCGCGGGGCCGGACGCCTTCAGAAGAACAGCCCGTCGAGCCGCGCGCCGGGGGCGAACGGCGTGCCGTCGAGCGAGCCCTCGGACTCGCCGTTGACGTGGTGGTAGACGAACTCCAGCGGAGCCTGGTTGCTGCGAGCGTCGTAGACCGGGCCGATGCCCCTGGCGCGCAGGCGAAAGCGCCCGTCCTCGCGCAGGAACTTCTCGGCGCGCAGGCTCGAGAACGTCTCGCCAGCCACGGTGAGGTCGCTCAGGATCTCGCGCACGAAGCTGAAATCGGACATCCCGGGGAACGAACCGTCGGCGCTCGAGGTCCGCACCGACGCGCAGATCAGCACCACGGAGGACGCACCGCAACTTTCGGTGAAGCGCTGGTCGTCCGCGTACACGATCTTGCTCAGGCTGTCGACGTCGTAGCTCGATCCTTCGCCGAGGTACGACGTGTAATAGAAGTTGGTGTTCACCTCCGCCGCCCGCGCCGGGTCGCCGGTGTTGAACCCGTGCGGCATCCCGGCATTGGCCGGAGCACCGGCGACGGCCGCCAGCGCCGCCGAGATGAGCACTGTCTTGCAGGTAGTGTTGATCATCGTCAGTGGTTCCTTGGAGTTTGCGCTGGCGCCACTTGAAGTCGTCCCAGGTACTGGAGTCCCAGTTGCCGGGCGGCAGGTTCGTGTTTTCGCGTCGTCGGCATCGTCGTCGTCGCCGCCACCGCCGACGCAGGCCCCGGCGCCGAGCATCAGACCGAGGACGAGCACGCGAGTAAAAACCCTGCGGGTACCGTTCATGGTCGTCACCTCTGGCGTTGTTGATATCGGCGCACGAATGCACCGGCGCAGAGGTCAGGCTGGTCGCGGCGGGCGCCGCTCAGATGCCCGGCAGGGCGACGCCCTCGAGGGTGATCCGGTGCATCACGCGGCGCTGGCCCGGATAGTCGTTCGGCGCGCGGTGCCAGGTGGCGCGGTTGTCCCAGATCGCCAGCGTGTCGGGCTGCCAGCGCACGCGGCACTGGTGTTCCGCGCGGGCGCCCTGCGCGTACAGGTAGTCGAGCAACCCGCGTGACTCCTCCACGCTCCAGCCGTCGAAACGCACGGTGAACACCGGATTGACGTACAACGCCGCGCGTCCCGAATCGGGATGACGGATGAGCACCGGGTGCACCGCGTCCTGCGTGGCGAGCTCCGGGTTGGCGAAACGCGTGGCGGGATCGTCCCGTGCCGCCTCGGCACCGAACACATGACGACTCGAGTGCACGGCGCGCAGGCGCTTCAGCGTTTCGCGCAATCCGTCCGAAAGATCATCGCAGGCTGCGTACATGCTGGCGAACAGCGTGTCACCGCCGCTGTGCGGTACTTCGCGGGCGAGCAGCATGGAGCCGAGCGCCGGCACCTGGTCGTAGGAATGGTCCGTGTGCCAATCGTTGCCGATATTGCGCTCATCGTCCGGTTCCTTGCGCACCTCGGCGATCGACGGGTGGCCCGGCACGCGCGGAAAGAACCGGTTGACGTTGACCGGCCCCCAGCGCTCGGCGAACGCCAGGTGCTGCTCGGGGCTGAGCACCTGCCCGCGCAGGACGATGACGCCGAAGCGGGCGAGCGCTTCGCGCAGCCGGCGCAGCAGCGTTTCGTCGACACACCCGGCGATGTCGACACCGTGAATCTCCGCACCGCACCGCGCGGCCAACGGTTCGATGCGCAGGGCTTCGCGCACCGCCACGGTGTCCGTTACGCCGTGCCCGCGGCGCGCACGAAATCGACGAACCCTCGCAGGTAGGCGCCCAGGCGCTCTCGCAGTTTCTCGTCGATCAGCTCGCCGTCGTCGTCGAACGCGGCCGTCGCGGTGGGGACGTACAGGAACCCGCCGCCGCTGTAGAGGCGAACGCCGAGCGTTCGCCACACCGGCAACCAGGAGGCTTGGGCCAGCGCCGTGCCCAGACGCCCGGGCGAGGCGCCCATCAGCGCCAGCGGCTTGCCGCCGTAGACCCGCTTGATGTCCTGCGCCGGTCGGCTCAACCAGTCGACGGCGTTCTTCAGCACGCCGGGCATGGCGTTGTTGTACTCCGGGGTGGCGACGAGGAGCCCGTCGGCGCGGGCCACGCGCTCCTTGAGGTCGGCGACCCCGGCCGGTATCCCCTGGTCCGCCTCGAGGTCGCCGTTGTAGAGCGGTACCGGCGCGAGCGAGGCGATGTCCAGCGTGACGCCGTCAGGCAGCAGCGTGGCAGCGGAGCGCAACAGTGCGGCGTTGAGAGAGCGCCGGCGCAGGCTGCCGGCGATACCGACCAGCACGGTCACGGGTCGCCCCTGCAGCGCATCGCGCGTTCGCCTTCAGCCACCGCCGGGCTCGGCGCTGACATAGCGCGCCTGCTGCTCGGGGTCGTCGTCGCGCACGCTCGCGAACACACGCCGCAGCATGGGCTCGAAGAACTCGAGCGGCAGGGTGTCGTAGTCGGGATCGAAGCAGTTCTGGTCGTAGTGCTCGCAGAAATCGACCGCCGCCTGGTAGTACGGGTGATCGCGCAGGCGCTCGCGGGCATTGCGATCGCCGCCGTAGTGGTGCGCGTAGTAATACATCTGGAACAGACCGTGGTGCTTGATCACCCAGTAGGTCTTTTCCGAGACGTACGGGCGCAGGATCGCCGCGGCGTACTCGCTGTGCGAGTTCGGCGCCAGTTCGTCGCCGAGATCGTGCAGCAGTGCGGCGACCACCAACTCCTCGCTCTCCCCGCCACGGTGCGCGCGCGTGGCCGACTGCAGGCTGTGCTCGAGGCGCGTTACCCGATAGCCGC
>JBFJWO010000210.1:0-8495 GCA_041623575.1 Gammaproteobacteria bacterium | reverse complement strand
TGATCGCGGCCGAGTTCGATCAGCTCGCCGGGTGGCTCGGCGAGTTGCCGCCGGCGGCGCTCGAACGCTGCCTCGCCAGCTGGCCGGGGCCCGACACCTGGGTCGTCCCGGCCCGGCCCGGCATCCCGCCGCTGCTGAGCGGCGGGCGCCCGACGCTGGCCGTGCGCGTCACTGCCCACCCGCTGGCGGCGGCGTTGTGCCGGGCCTGCGGCCATGCGCTCGTCTCGACCAGCGCCAATACCAGTGGCCAGCCTCCGATCGTGAGCGCGGCCGAGCTCGCCCGCGCCTTCGGCGACGGGCTCGACGCCATACTCGACGGGGCACTCGGCGGGTTGGCCCGCCCCACCCGGATCCGCGACGCCCTCACCGGCGAGGTGCTGCGCCGCTGAGGGTCGAGTGAGGGCGCGTCCCCACTGCGTGCCTCGCGACCATTGCCAGCGCCGCGGTCATCTGCGAAGCTCGCTCGCGCCCATGGCCAGCACGCCCGAAGCCAACGGCTCCGCGCCCGACGTCGACGCGGTCGCCGACTACCTGACCGACCTGCAGGCACGGATCTGCGAGGCGTTGCAGGCCCACGAGCCCGCGGCCCGGTTCGCCGAGGACCGCTGGCAGCGCGCGCAGGGCGGCGGCGGGCGCACGCGCGTCGTCGCCGACGGCGAGCTGCTGGAGAAAGCCGGGGTCAACTACTCGCACGTGCACGGCAGCGAGCTCCCGCCCTCGGCGGCCAGCGCGGGGCGCGAGCACCTCGCGGGGCGGAGCTGGCAGGCGCTGGGCGTCTCGCTGGTCATCCACCCTCGCAACCCCTACGTGCCCACCTCGCATGCCAACGTGCGCTTCTTCCTGGCCGAGAAGCCGGGCGCGGCGCCGGTGTGGTGGGTGGGCGGCGGGTTCGACCTGACGCCGTACTACGGCTTCGACGAGGACTGCGTGCACTGGCACACCCAGGCGCGCGCGGCCTGCGAGCCGCTCGGCGCGGACGCCTACCCGCGCTACAAGCGCTGGTGCGACGAGTACTTCCACCTGCGCCACCGCGACGAGCCGCGCGGCATCGGGGGGCTGTTCTTCGACGACCTGAACGAGGGCGGCTTCGGGCGCTGTTTCGCTTTCATGAAAAGCGTCGGCGATCACTACCTGCCCGCCTACCTGCCGATTCTCGAACGGCGCAAGGCCATCCCCTACGGCGAACGCGAGCGCGCCTTCCAGCGCTACCGGCGCGGGCGCTACGTCGAGTTCAATCTGATCTACGACCGCGGCACCCTGTTCGGGCTGCAGTCGGGCGGGCGTACCGAATCGATCCTGATGTCGTTGCCGCCCGAGGTCGCCTGGCGCTACGACTACCGGCCCGAGCCGGGCAGCCCGGAGGCAGAGCTCTACGCGCGCTACCTGCGCCCGCGCGACTGGCTGGAGGCCTGAGGGGGCGTTGTCAGTCCCGCCGCTGGCGCCGGAGAAATGCCGTGCAGTCCGCCGCCGGCATCGGCGCGGCGAACAGGTAGCCCTGGAACTCGTCGCAGCCGAGATTGCGCAGGAAATCGAGCTGGAAGTCGGTCTCCACGCCCTCGGCGATGACGCACTTCTCCAGCCCGTGGGCCATTGCCACCACGGTGCGCGCGATCGGGCCGTCGGAGTCGCATTCGATGTCCTTGACGAAAGCACGGTCGATCTTGATGGTGTCGAAGGGGAACTGCTGCAGGTAGCTCAACGAGGAGTAGCCGGTGCCGAAGTCGTCCATCGACAGGTGCAGGCCGAGACCCTTGAGCTCGCGCAGCATGACGATACTGCGTTGCGCGCCCTGCATGGCGATGGACTCGGTGATCTCGAGGTCGAGCAGGCGCGGATCGTAGCCGGTCTCCTGCAGCGCGCGGCGCACTTCCGGCACCAGGTCCTCCTGCATGAACTGGCGCGGCGAGAGGTTCACGCTCATGCGCAGGCCCGGGAACCCGTCGCGCTGCCACGCCTGCGCCTGGCGGATCGCGTTGGTGAGCACCCAGGCTCCGATCTGGTTGATCAGCCCGGTCTCCTCGGCGATGGGGATGAAACGATCGGGCGCGATGCGACCGAGTTCCGGGTGCTCCCAGCGCAGCAGCGCCTCCACGCCGACGATCTCCAGGGTGTCGGCACGGGCCTGGGGCTGGTAGTGGACGACGAACTCCTCGTTGTCCAGCGCCCGGTACAGCGCCGCCTCCAGGCCGACGCGATCCTTGATCACGTCGTTCAGATCGGGGGTGAAGAACTCCGCACAGCGCCCGCCGCGTGCCTTGGCCTTGGAGACCGCGTGCTCGGCACCGCGCAGCAGTTCGCTGGCGTTGCAGTTGTCCAGCGGGTGCACCGCGATACCGATGCTCATGCTGATGAAGAACTCCTGCCCCTCGACAGTGAACGGCAGGCTCATTTCCTGTTCCAGTCGACGCACCGCGCCGGTGATGGCGTCGACGTCGCGCACGCCCTCCAGCACGACGCCGAACTCGTCGCCGAGCAGGCGCGCGACCGTGTCGCAGTCGCGCACCCAGCGCTGCAGGCGCTCGCCGATCAGGATCAGCAACTGGTCGCCGGCGTCGTGGGAAACGTACTTGTTGACGATCTTGAAACGGTCGAGATCGATCAGCAGCAGGGCCACCAGTTCCTCGTGCTGGGTGGCGCTCAACATGGCGTGCTCCAGGCGGTCCATGAACAGCGTCTTGTTCGGCAACCCGGTCAGGCCGTCCTGCTTGGCCTGCACGCGTATCTGCTCCTCGGCGCGCGTGCGTTCGCTGATGTCCTGCACGGTGCCGTAGACGTGGACCCGGCGCCCGTGCGCGTCGGCCAGGGCGTCGAGGCTGAGCAACAGGTCCTTGCGTTCGCGCCCGAGACTCACCCGGCACTCGACGCAACCGGGGCGGCCTTGCTCGATGGTGAGGTCGAAGACCGCGCGCACGGCCTCACGGTCGTCGGGTGCGACGCTGTCCAGAAAATCGTCGAACGAGCTGCCGAGGGCGTCCGGTGTCACCGCGAGGGTCTCGGCGGCCCCACTGCCCCATTGCCACGCTCCGCTCACGAGATCCCATCCCCAGTAGGCCACCCGCGAGATCTGTGCCAGGCGCCGCAGGTGCGCGAGGCGCGACTCGAGGCGCACGATCTCGAGGCGATCACGGGCCCGCGCGAGGCAGGCCTCGACCCGCCACGCGAGCGTCGCGGCGTCGAACGGGCGGCACAGGAAATCGCCGGCCGCGGGGGCCGGGCGAACCGCGTCCCGACCGGGCGCCCCGATCAGCAGGACCATGCGTCCAGGCACGGCCAGGGCGCGCTCGACATCGGGCGCCGGCTCGCCGGGCCCGGCCTCGCACACCAGCAACTCGACGCCCGCCGCTCGGCGCTCGCCCGGCGTCGACGGCGCTTCGCCGGCATCCTCCAGCCCGACGCCCAGGTCGGCGGCGATTACCCGCAATTGCTCGCGCAACTGCCGATCTTCGGCGCGGACCACGATGGTCGCCCGCGCGTCCGCCTGGCCGATGAACAGCGTGCTCGGCGCGTCCGAGGGCGGCGCGCGTTCGGCGTCACCGCGGCTGAGGCTGGCGGTCTCCGGGGTCGTGGCGGCGTTCATCCGGACGGGGAAATCTCTAGAGGTCCTGAACCTCGATATCGGTTGCGGGCGTGGATTCTGAAGCCCGGCGCGGGGCGCCGGGCGGGGCGCGCAGCCCCCTCAGGACAGGCAGCGGGCGGCGTCCCGGGCGAAGTAGGTGAGCACGGCGTCGGCGCCGGCGCGTTTGATCCCGGTGAGCGCCTCGAGCATGCAGGCCCGTTCGTCGAGCCAGCCCTGCAGCGCCGCGGCCTTGAGCATGGCGAACTCGCCGCTCACCTGGTAGGCGAACGTCGGCACGCCGAAACGCTCCTTCACCCGCCGCACCACGTCGAGATAGGGCAGCGCCGGCTTGACCATGACCATGTCGGCGCCTTCCTCGAGGTCCATCGCGACCTCGCGCAGCGCCTCGTCGGTGTTGCCCGGGTCCATCTGGTAGCTGTACTTGTCGGCGCCGGCGAGATTGGCCGCCGAGCCGACGGCGTCGCGAAACGGGCCGTAGAAGCTCGAGGCGTACTTCGCGGCGTAGGCGAGGATGCGGGTATTGCGGTAACCGCCCGCCTCGAGCGCGTCGCGGATCGCGCCGATGCGCCCGTCCATCATGTCCGACGGCGCGACGACGTCGACGCCCGCGGCGGCGTGACAGAGCGCCTGCTTGACCAGCACCGTCACGGTCTCGTCGTTGGTGACGTAACCCTCGGCGTCGAGCAGGCCGTCCTGGCCGTGCGAGGTGTAGGGATCGAGCGCCACGTCGGTGATCACGCCGAGGCCCGGCACGCTCTGCTTCAGCGCCCGCACCGCTTGCGGGACCAGGCCGTCGGGGTTGAACGCCTCCTCCGCGCCGGGGCTCTTGGCACCGGCGAGCACCGGGAACAGGGCGATGGCCGGGATGCCCAGGCTCACCAGCTCGCGGGCATCCTCGAGCAGCAGGTCGAGGCTCTTGCGCTGCACGCCCGGCATCGAGGGCACGTCCTCGGTTCGCCCCTCGCCTTCGAGCACGAACACCGGGCAGATCAGGTCGGCGGGCGTCAGCACGGTCTCGCGCATCAGCCGGCGTGAAAAGTCGTCGCGGCGCATGCGCCGCGCGCGGGTGCGGGGAAAGGACATGGGCCGGAGTATATCGCCCCGCGCCCGCCGGGCAAGGGCGACGGAGCGGTCGCCGCCGTCGCGTATACTCCGACCATGACGTCTCCCGCTACCCTGCTCGCCGTCTTCGGCAACCCGGTCGCGCACAGCCGCTCTCCAGAGATCCATGCACGGTTCGCCGAGGAGTTCTCGATGAGGGTCGAGTACCGGCGCGAGCTGGCCGCGCCGGGTGCGTTCGCGAGCAGCGTGGATGCGTTTCGCGCCGAGGGCGCGCGCGGCTGCAACGTGACCCTGCCGTTCAAGCTCGATGCTTTCGACTATTGCGATACGCGCAGCGCGCGTGCCTTGCGAGCCGGCGCCGTGAACACGCTGGTGTTCGATGGCGAGCGGTGCCACGGCGACAACACCGACGGCGTAGGGCTGGTGCGTGACCTGCAAGCCCTGGGCATGCCGATGCAGGGCCGGCGGGTGTTGGTCCTGGGCGCGGGCGGCGCCGCGCGCGGCATCCTGGCACCGTTGCTCGAGCGCGCTCCCGAGCGCCTGCACGTGGCCAACCGCACGCCGGAACGTGCGGCAGCACTGGCGAAGGCGTTTGCCGACCTCGGCGAAGTGGGCGCCGGCGGCCTGGACAGCGTGCCCGGCGGGTTCGACCTCGTCCTCAACGCCACCGCCGCGAGCCTCGGCGATGCCCTGCCGCTAATCGCCGACGGTACGCTGAGCGCCGGCGGAGCCGCCTACGACCTGGTCTATGCCGACGAGCCGACGCCCTTCATGCGCTGGGCGCGGGGCAACGGCGCGGCGCGCGTGAGCGATGGCCTCGGCATGCTGGTGGAGCAGGCCGCCGAGTCGTTCTACCTGTGGACCGGCAGGCGCCCGAAGACCCGCCCCGTGGTGGAGGCGTTGCGCGCCCGCGCACGCGCCTGAGGCACGCGCGTCAGGCGCCGAAGTAGGCCGGCTCGTGGCCGGCTTTCCACTTGATGTTGCAGCCGAGGCTCGGTACCTGCTCGGGCGCCGGCGCCCGCCCGGCAAGCACCGCGTCGGCGGCGGCGCGCAGATCACGCCCGGTGACGGGCTCGTCGTTGCCGGGGCGCGCGGCGTCGAACTGGCCGCGGTAGGCGAGCCGGTGGGCGGCATCGAACAGGAAGAAGTCCGGCGTACAGGCCGCCTGGTAGGCGGCGGCGACGGACTGGTTCTCGTCGTAGAGATAAGGGAACGGGTAGCCGTAGGTCTCGACGTCGCGCACCATGTTGGCCGGGCTGTCGTCGGGGTAGTGGTCGACGTCGTTGGCGTTGATCGCAACGATCGCGAGCCCCCGGGCCTGGTAGTCGCGGGCGAACGCGGCGAGCCCTTCCTTGATGCGCACCACGTACGGACAGTGGTTGCAGATGAAGGCGACCAGCAGCGCCTGGCCGCTGAAGTCCGCGCGCGCCACCATCGCGCCGGTGGCCGGTTCCGGCAGTTTGAAGTCCGGGGCGGCGGTGCCGAGATCCAGCATGGTCGAAGCCGTTCTTGACATGAAGCCTCCTTTGAGTAAATCGGCGCCCGGCGCGCTCAGGCGGCCTCGGCACCGGCATCGGCGCCCGGGCGCTGTGCACGCCGCGCGACCTCGTCGGCCAGCGCGTCGAGGATCTCCTCGAGGGCGAGAGTGCGCTGGTGTTTCTGTCCCAGCCGGCGCACCGACACGGTGCGCTCTTCGATCTCCCGTTTGCCGGCGACCAGCATCACCGGCACCTTGCGGTGCGAATGCTCTCGCACCTTGTAGGAGATCTTCTCGTTGCGCAGGTCGAGTTCGGCGCGCAGCCCGCGCGCACGCGCCGCCGCGAGCACTTCGCGCGCATAGTCGTCCGCGTCCGAGACGATGGTCGCGACCACGAGTTGCACCGGCGCCAGCCACAACGGGAAGTGCCCGGCGTACTGCTCGATGAGGATCGCGATGAAGCGCTCGAACGAGCCGAGTATCGCCCGGTGCAGCATGACCGGGCGGTGCTTGCCGCCATCCTCGCCCACGTAGCTTGCGTCCAGCCGTTCCGGCAACACGTAGTCGACCTGCAGGGTCCCGCACTGCCACTCGCGGCCGATGGCGTCGCGCAGCACGAACTCGAGCTTGGGTCCGTAGAAAGCGCCCTCGCCGGCGTTCATCTCGTAGGGAATCCCGGTGGCCCGGATGGCGTCCAGCAGCGCGGCCTCCGCCCGGTCCCACACCGCGTCGCTGCCGGCGCGCACCGGCGGGCGATCGGCAAACTTGATGAGAACGTCGTCGAACCCGAAGTCGTGGTAGATCGAGGCCAGCAGGTCGCAGAAGCGCTTGCACTCGTCGTTGATCTGCGCCTCGGTGCAGAAGATGTGCGCATCGTCCTGGGTGAACTGGCGCACCCGCATCAGCCCGTGCAGGGCACCCGACGGCTCGTGGCGATGACAGGAACCGAACTCCGCCATGCGCAACGGCAGCTCCCGGTAGCTCTTCACGCCCTGGCGGAAGATCTGCACGTGGCACGGGCAGTTCATGGGCTTGAGCGCCAGCTCCTTCTCCTCGTCGGTCTGGGTGGTGAACATGTTCTCGCGGAACTTTTCCCAGTGCCCGGACGCCTCCCACAGCACGCGGTCCAGCAGCTGCGGCGTCTTGACCTCCTGGTACCCGGCCGCCTCGAGGCGCTCGCGCACGTAGCTCTCGCACTCGCGGTATAGCTGCCAGCCGTAGGGGTGCCAGAACACGCTGCCCGCGGCTTCTTCCTGCAGGTGGAACAGGCCCATCTCGCGACCGAGGCGACGATGATCGCGGCGCTCGGCCTCCTCGAGGCGGCGAAGGTAGGCACGCAGCTCCTTGTCCTCGGCCCAGGCGGTACCGTAGATCCGCTGCAGCATGGCGTTGCGCGAATCGCCTCGCCAGTAGGCGCCCGCCACGCTCATCAGCTTGAACGCCTTGCCGAGCTTGCCGGTCGAAGGCAGGTGCGGCCCGCGGCACAGGTCGACGAACTCGCCCTGGCGGTAGAGGCTGATGACCTCGCCCGCGGCGATCGCGCCGATGATCTCGGCCTTGTAGTGCTCACCCTGCGCGGTGAAGAACGCCACCGCCGCGTCGCGCTCCCACTCCTCGCGCACCACGGGCAGGTCGCGGCCGACGATCTCGTGCATCCGTTCCTCGATCCGCTCGAGGTCCTCCGGGGTAAACGGGGCTTCGCGCGCGAAGTCGTAGTAGAAACCGTTGTCGATCACCGGGCCGATGGTGACCTGGGTCTCCGGGTAGAGCTCCTTGACCGCCTGCGCGAGAACATGGGCGGCGTCGTGGCGCAGCAGCTCGAGCGCCTCCGGCGAACTGCGGGTGACGATCTCCACGCACGCGCCGTCGGGCAGCACGGAGGCGAGATCGCGCAGTTCGCCGTCCACGCGCACGGCCACCGCGTCGCGCGCCAGGCGTTTGCCGATCGCCGCCGCCAGCGCCGCCCCGTCGGGCGGGGCGTCGAACTCGCGGCTGGAACCGTCCGGCAGGCGAATCAGGGTCATGAGCGATCTCCGTGCAGTCGCGGGTCCCGGTGCCGGCCGTGGCCGGCAGGCTCGGGCACGGGGTCGTAGCCGCTGCCGCCCCACGGGTGGCAGCGCGCGACCCGGCGCAACGCCAGCCAGCTGCCGGCGAGCGCTCCCCGACGCTCGAGCGCCTGCAGGGCGTAGTCCGAGCAGGTCGGGTAGAAACGGCAGCGCGGCGGCAGCAGCGGCGAGACGAACCACTGGTAGAACCGGATGGGTGCACGCAGCAACCAGCTCACGAACTGCTCCCCGGGCGTTTCGGCAAACGTGTAATGATAGACCAAGCGCGCCCGGTTGTGGCGGCGGCCGGCGCACTCCGGCGCTCTCAGAAGTG